>JABDJR010000091.1 GCA_013003415.1 Candidatus Eiseniibacteriota bacterium
CTCTACAACTTTCCGTTCATGTTTTTGAATTTGCGGTCCGGGCTTTTGAGTTTGGACCCCTCCATGGTGGAAGCGTCTCGGAGTTTGGGGCGAGGACCCATTCAAACCTGGCTTCGGGTGCAAGCGCCGATGCTTCGCCCGGCTATTCTCTCCGGCGCGCTCATCATTGGGCTCTACGTGCTGGGTGACTTTGGCGTAGTCAGCCTCATGCGGTTTGAAACCTTTAGTTATGCCATTTTCCTCCAGTACACCGCCGCCTTCGATCGCGTGTACGCAGCCTGGCTTTGCCTCATGTTGCTCGTGCTCACCCTGGGCGCTCTGGGGGCCGACTACTGGCTGGTAGGAAGAAGAGCTTCCCTCACTTCAAGCCGCACCGTGCGATCCATCAGGTCTCCCAACAAGTTCGCCTTGTTCTTGGCTGCCTTAAGTAGTGCCTTGGTGCTCCTTGCGGCTTTGGCCGTACCTTTGGCGACACTGTTCTATTGGGTGAAATCCTCAACCGTGGTGTGGGACAAACTTTGGCTTGGGCTCGGGCACACGCTCATGGCCAGCCTTCCCGCCACCGCAATCGCCCTCATCTTGGCGATTCCCCTAGCCGTGTTGGGGACGCGCTACCCCTCCAAGCTTTCGCAGCTGGGGGAACGGGTGGCCTATCTCGGCTACGCCACTCCCGGCTTAGCCCTGGGGTTGGGTTTTATCTTTGTGGCCTTGGCACTTTTACCAGGTTGGCATCAGACTTTGCAGCTTTTGGTGTTGGCCTACGTGATTCACTTTCTGGGTCAGTGCATTGGTCCCATTCGCGCACGGCTAGCGGCAGCGCCTCCCAAACTGGAAGAAGCCTCGCACGCTTTGGGCGTGGGTCGCTGGCAAACCCTGAAGCAGATCACGCTCCCCATTCTTCGCCCCGGCTTAGGAGCGGCAGCGGCTTTTGTTTTTCTTTCCACCATTCGTGAACTACCGCTCTCGATCCTTCTTTCCCCCTTGGACTATCAAACCCTCGCGGTGCGGGTGTACGGATTTACGGCCGAAGCCATGTATGGTGAAGCCGCCCAATATGCTTTACTCATGATCGCGATGGCGTTCGTGGTAGTGGTTCTTTTGTTCTGGCGTTTCGGAGAAGCCGACACATGAGTTTCTTAGTGGTGGACGGAGTTCAGTTTTCCTACGGGAATGGCGAACACGTTCTCGACGATCTCAGTTTCAATGTTGAAGAAGGCGAGATCTTTGCCCTCTTGGGTCCTTCCGGGTCCGGGAAGACCACGGCTTTGCGGCTCGTGGCAGGGTTCGAGCGCCCCAGTGCCGGGCGCCTGGTGCTCGAAAACGATGTGCTGGCTACGCCCTCTCAATACATGCCGCCAGAGAAGCGTCGCGTGGGCGTTGTGTTTCAAGAGTTCGCTTTGTTTCCCCACATGACCGTGCTCGACAACGTGATGTACGGGCTCCACAAATTGAAGGGGCCTCTTCAAAAGCGACGTACCCTGGAGATACTGTCTGTGGTTTCTTTGGGAACCATGGCCGGACGCCTTCCCCAAGAACTCTCGGGGGGGCAACAGCAGCGGGTGGCTTTAGCGCGAGCTCTGGCTCCCTATCCCCGACTCTTGTTGCTGGATGAAGCCTTCGCCAGTCTCGATCCCCATTTGCGCGAATCCACACGGCGTCAAACTCGAGACATCTTGCGCGATCAGAAAATGACCGCGGTGTTGGTGACCCATGATCAACAAGAGGCCATGGAGATGGCGGATCGGGTGGGACTACTCATCGACGGCAAGCTCCTGCAAGTCGGTACGCCCGAAGAGCTGTATCGTTCGCCGGCCACGCGGCAAGTGGCAGAGTTTCTGGGGGCCAGTAATATCATTCAGGGCATTGCGAACGGCGACACGGCCGAGACAGGCTTAGGCGAACTTGAACTGCAGCAGAAAGCCGATGGCCCCGTCACTTTGTGCGCACGCCCGGAAGACTTGCGCGTTGTCGCTTCAAAGCAAGGCAACGGCCGTATTAGTGACCGTGTGTTTCAGGGGCGCGATGTTTTGCTAACCGTGAAGGCTGGCGAGTACGTGCTTGAGGTCCTTTGCGCCCGGGATGAGAACCTGAAAGTAGGCGACTTAGTGAAGATCTCCTGCGCCTGTCCTTTGGCGGTCGTTGAGTAGCTTAGTCAAAGAACCGCCATCCTGTTTTCGGCCATGGTCTAAAAGATGGCGCGGGCGGTGGCGCTCAGCTGCTTTAGAGTTGGTTCCAGATAGGTTCCTCGCCGCCACGCCAAAATGATGGTGCG
>JABDJR010000104.1 GCA_013003415.1 Candidatus Eiseniibacteriota bacterium
GCCGACGCTATTCTTCTCGACGCGAACCCGGGAAATATCCCGGCCACGTTGAGCGGAACTGGAAACGGTACCAACGGGATCCGAGTTAGCGGGAACGTGGGGGGTACCGCTCCCGCGGCGACTTGGACTTGGTCTGCAAGCCCGGGGTTCCCGGTGGTGGTCCAAAACGTGAATGTAAACTCCGGCGATTCCCTCGAAGTCGAGGAAGATTCGGTGGTGAAGTTCTTGGCTTCGGGCTCCTCTCTTTCCATGTTCAGTGGCTCGGCCTTAAGAACTCCCGGTCCTGGTCCCGTGTGGTTTACCTCGCTCAAGGATGATTCCAAAGGCGGCGACACCAATGGCGATAACGCAGCGAGTTCGCCGGCCCCAGGGGATTGGCTTTCCGTCTACTTCTACGGTAGTTCCGTTGCGAATCTCAACAACACTTGGTTTGCCTATGGCGGATCCGGAACCCAAGGGAACATCCACAGCCCTTCAGGAGTCATCACGAGTTTCAATTGGAACGGTGGGGGTTCCCTTCACTCGCTCAACGCCGGCGCAACCCTTGTGAGCGGCGTCGTTTCCGTGGAGAACCTTGCTTTCGAAAACAACGGCGGCGACGGACTTTACATTCAAACGACGCTTGGCCCGCCTGTCCTCGATCACATTGAGTCGAACAACAACACCGATACCGCCATCAGGCTGGCGGCAAACCCGGGAAATCTTCCCGGAACGCTGAGTGGAACCGGGAATGGCATCAACGGAGTTTGGGTCAGCGGCAGTCTGGGTGGGTCCGCGGCGAACCAGAGTTGGAGTTGGGCGGCGAGTCCCAATTTTCCAGTCGTGATCAATAGTTTGACCACAAGCGGAAGCGATACTTTGGAAATCGGGGCTGGCTCGGTCATTAAGTTCATGGGAGCTTCGTCGATAAGCTTATTCAGCACCGCACGCCTTGTTACCCACGGAACTCCAAGTAGCGGGTGTGATCCCGACAATGCCTCTGGCCGAGTTTGGTTCACGTCACTCTCTGATGACACCGTGGGTGGTGACACGAACGGTGATGGGGGAGCGACCCTGCCCGCTCCGGGCGATTGGCAGAGTGTGTACCTCTATGGTGGTTCCACCGCTTTGTTCAATCACACTTGGTTTCGTTACGGCGGCTCCACCTCCCAAGGTCATGTAGATTCCCCTAGCGGTGTAACCACGGACCTCAACTGGTTCGGCGGCGGTTCCATCAACAGCGCTGGTTATGGTGCTGACCTAACCGTGGCTGGAATTCTGGTTCAGGGAGTCCGATTCGCGGATAACGCCTTGGGTGGGGTTCGAGTCAACGCCACCGTACCTGGAAATTTCCAAGGCAACGATTTCACCAACAATGCGGGCTTTGGGTTGGAAAGTCTTGGCCAGCTGCTTGATGGGACCGGAAGCTGGTGGGGTCATGGATCGGGGCCTGCCCACGCCGGAAATCCGGGAGGCATTGGCGACGCGGTGTCCAACAACGTGACCTATTCGCCCTGGGGACTGATTCCCAACACGAATGCAGCTCCGGAAGGGTTCTTTCTCTTGAGCCCGGCCGCAGAGGAAGTGGTGGCTTCCAATCCTGTGAACTTCACCTGGAGCCCGTCTTCGGACACGGATCTGGATGCGGTCACTTACACGATTGAGGTTGCCAAGTCTCACATCTTTACCCCACTTGCCATAGAAGGAACTACCACCACAAGCGATACGACCTGGAGTTTGTCTGGGCTGCCCAACGGCATCCACTATTGGAGAGTTGTGGCTTGCGATGGCAACAATGGAACCATTGGAGTGGGAAGCACACGGGTCTTCTATGTCGGCGGTACGGTGGGAGTCGATGAGCCGGATGTTGTTTTGCCGACTAAGGTGCTTTTAGGAAATCCGTCACCAAATCCGTTCCGTTTTGCGAACTCGGTACAACTTCATTTGCCAGCACCGAGTCATGTGTCTTTGGAAGTGTTCGATGTCCAGGGACGTCGGGTGACCCGAGTTAAGCACGGGCTGCTTGGTGAAGGGTCGCATCGGTTGAGCTGGGATGGGAAGGATAATGCGGGACGAGAGGTTTCGGCCGGGATCTACCTTTACCGGCTGGTGACCTCTGACGCGGTTCAGGTGAAGCGGGTGGTTAAGATCCAGTAACGTCGGGACGCAAGGCTTGGGCTTTGGCGGTTTCGCCGGTCAGCCCATAAAGATCGACTAGGTTATCGATACAAGATTGCACACGGGGATGCGAATCCCCGTGTGCGTCCTTTAGGATCACGTGAGCTTCCAGCAAAGCCGCCTCAGCTCCACGCCAATCTTTCGACGCGGTTAGGCACACCCCTCTTTTTCGAAGCGTTTCACCAATAACCCAGTGTCCTTCAGGAAGACCAGTTCTGCCGCGATCCAGAGCCATCGATAATTCTTTGAGAGCTTGCTCGGTTTGGCCAAGTTGGTTGTAGCAATCGCCTAGGCTTCCTCGAGCCAATACCAAAGTTTGGTGGCTCTCACCTAACACGGGCTCACCAAGCTCCAAGATTTCTTTGTAAAGGGTCTTGGCTTCTTCGAAACGTGCTTGGCGACGGTACAAGGAGGCTACGTTGTTTCCGAAGACGATCGCCCTCGGGTGGCTATTACCCTGCACTTCGCGCGTGGTGGCGAGCACCTCTTCAAAAAACGGAACGGACTCATCCACACGATCTAGCCGCAGCAAACATCCCGCGACAAGATTGATCGAGACCATGGTGTCGCTGTGTCGGTTACCCAAAGTTTCTCGCCTGACCCGAAGAACGTGCTCCGCGATGGGGAGCGCCTCGGCATACCGTCCGGTGCGAAAGAAATGAGTTGCGAGATTATTCCCCGCCACCAGGATGCGGGGATGCGAAGCGCCAAAGATGGGCTCCCCGGTTTCATAGGCTAAAGTGAGCAGGCTCTCTGCCTCCGCCTTTCCCTGACGAGAATGGATCTCGGCCATGCCGCTGAGACACATCCAAGCTTCTTTTGAGTTCTCACTCGCAACTTCGAGCAAGCCTTCTCGAGCCTCGACCAAAAGTTGGAGGGCTTCTTCGGGTCGGGATTGAGCCGCCACCGCGGTGGCGAGTCCTAGTTTAGAGGCCAAGGTCTCCGGGTGTTTCTCTCCCAAAACTTCAGTCCGCTTGTCGTAGACAATGACGAGAAGAGACTCGGATCTCGCCGGAAGCCCCAACTGAACCAAGGTTGCGGCCCAATTGTTCTTTGCCTCAAGGGTTTTCGGATCATTCTCCCCAACCAGGCTTTCAAGATTGGCGACAGCTTCGGCAAAGAGAGAGTCCGATCTGGGGTACTCGCCAAGATCGCCGTAGGTGACAGCTAACGTGTGTTGCAATCGTGCCTGAACAAAGGGTCGGTCAGCAAAAGTGGTGGGCAAGGAAGTTTCGGCCTGCTCAAGCATTTCTACAACCGTGACATCCTTCCCTTGTTGCCGGGGGCCCGCCGCGGCAAGCGTCTGGGTGAGAAAGTCGGTGACGGCTTCGGCTTCTTGAAGGGCGATTGCCGTTCTTTCACGTTCGCGGTTCGCTTGCACCGCACTCAAACCGAAGGCCACGACGGTGCTCACAAGACCGAAAGTCACTGCGGCTCCGGCAAACAAAGCGGCTCGGTTGCGACGAGCAAACTTCTTCACCCGATAACGCGTGCTGGGTGGGCCTGCCTCTACCGGTTCGTGGTTCAGGTGGCGATCAAGGTCTTCGGCTAGGGCCGATGCTGTGGCGTAGCGTCGTGCGCGGTCCTTTTCCAGAGCTTTAAGAACCACCCAGTCGAGATCACCACGAACTCCTTTTGCCCACACTTTGGCCGAGATTTTGGACGATGAAAGGCGACCCTGCTTCGATATTCG
>JABDJR010000120.1 GCA_013003415.1 Candidatus Eiseniibacteriota bacterium
GGCTTGCAGTACGCCGTAGATCCCAACTGCCGGACTCCCGACGGGAACCATGGCCATCGAGCGAAAGCGATCGTCGAGGCCTTGGGTTTCGGGATCGATTTGAGCTGGCAGATCCGGAAAGTGAACCAGATAACGACGGTCCAAGACCCACTCCCGAGCTTGGGTCTCGTCATAGACCGGACTGTTCAAGTCTCCCAGACTGGAGGCCGCCTCTTCACCGGGAAGGGCCGACCAAAACGTTACACTCTCGCAACCCATGAGATCTCTGGTTGTGAGCAAGAGCTGTCGCAGCATGTCGCTGGGAGCGCGCAACAACTGGGAGTCTTTCGTGATCATCTTGTTGTAGAGATGAAACAGGCTCCGCACTTCGTCGAGCGAGGTGGCGCGTTTCCAGTCGCGCAGGGGGAGGGGAATGTGCACGGTTTGATCCTGCACTGCATCCGGAATGTGGATCACAATCGAATCTGTTGTTAGGAGATTCTGATAGCGTCGGCGGGTGCCGGCCTCTTCAGGGGTCTCTTCGACGAGTCGAAGATGGCCGAGGTCGGTGAGGTGGTCGATGGCCTCCATGGCGGCGGCCTCGATCTCAGTTGGGATCCCCTCGTCGAGCACGGCCGAAAGGCGCGATTGCTCGCGGGCAGACAGCTTCTCGACCGGCAGGACCGTTTCGAGGAGCCGTTTGAATGGGATGGGCTGTCGCTTCATGGTGCGGATCACGGGATGCCCGAGACAAGATGGTGGGATGACGTGAGGTAATTCTAACAGCTACAAGGAGTTAGGTTCAAGAAATGCATTGTGCAATCGTCACAAGGCAACCTGCATGATCGTAAAGGATTGTATAGACTATTGGTTACAGAGGTACCACCTCTAATTCGATTTAACTTAAGGGTTTAGGTGCTTTTGTGATATAACTGGATAGGAAGTATCCAGTAACAGCCCGGCCCGCCAGGATGAGACGCTTTTTTGAGATGGCTCGCCGCAGGGTTAAGACATTGCCCTATAAGGGCTTATAACTGAATTTGGGAATCTGATACCCGCCTGAAGCTTGGCACGGCCTATGCAGTGGCATAATGCGAGGGACCTAGTATCCTTCGATGTCCATTTGATGAGGTAAGGAAAATGATTCATTCAAAACCGCTGAAGCTGATCCTGGTGCTGTCGGTGGTCTTTGCCTGGGTGGCGCTGCCCGCTACCGCCTTGGCTAGTGATGAGGGAGGGACCTCAGATCCCTTCGAATGGCGCCAAAACGATAACGACGATTCGGGCAATACCCACGGCGGCGGCAATGGGAACGGAGGCGGTTTTAACGCCGATCCGGATAGCTTCGATATCGATAGTTGGGATCGTGGAGACATCCACCGAGAGACCGACGGTGCTCACGAAATTCACATTAGCTTCTTAGACCGCATTTTTGGTGTGTTTCAGCAATTGCTAAACGAAGCACAGCAAAGACACGACAGCATCAAACGATGAACTATGGGATGGGTGTGAGGTGAGGTTGGGATAGTGCAGAAACTAACCGTTACCGGTTGCTAAGGTTTAGCCGGTGCGGGAGGGGTGGAGAAACATGGCGGAGCCCGTTGGCGGAGCCAAAAAACAAAACAAGACGCTAGACGACGCGCTCGGGGTAGCTGAGCTCCAGGAATCTGGGGCCAACTACGAAGAAGCGATTCGCTCGTTTAGAGGCGCCCTAGAACTAGGGCCCAAAGGTGAAGACAAGGCACGAGCCCTTCGCGGGGTTGGTAGCTGCTTGGAACGCCTTGGTCGCTGGAAAGAGGCGCATAGCGTCCTCTCCGATGCCTACCGCACGGCAGAACAAATCCAGAGTGATGCCGAAATCTGCCGCATCCAAATCAAACTCGGAAAAATTGAACTCGGTCAGGGTAATATCGACGCCGCCATTCGTCGTGGCAACGACACGCTTTCCCGCATCGACGCCGGTGCCGACGTCAGCGCTTCTACCCGCGGCTTCGCTCTCAACCTTTTGGGTTCTGCCCACAATCGCAAGGGAAACCTTCAAGAGAGCGCCCACTGTTTCGAACAAGCCCTCAGCGCATTCAAAGACGCGGGCGATGTTCGCTCCCTTGCCCTCGCTTACAACAACCTTGGCCTTATCTACAAAGAGAAATGCGAATGGGCACGCGCACTTGAACATCTTCAGGTCGCATCCAATCTTCAGGCCGTCGAAGGCGATTATCCGAAACGTCGTAGCGGGCGTCACAACCTCGGTGTTGTGCATTTCCGCATGGGTCACCTCGAAGAGGCCCGCACCTGCTTTACTGAGGCCGAAGACATCGCCCGTGGCGTCAACGATCCCGTTCAGGTGATTCGTGCCCTCCTCGGACGCGCTGGTGTCGACCTTGTCCAGCATCGCTGGGAAGAAGCTTTGGAAGAACTCGAGCAGGTGCTCGAACTTTGCTCCGAAGAGAACTATCCGCGTGAAGCCGCTCTGACTTACCGGTCCCTGGGTCAGCTTCATCAGGCGCGGGGCAATCTCCGACGGGCAAAGCGTTGTTTCGAAGTCGCATGGCGAAAGGCCATCGAGATTTCCACCGAAGGCGACTTGGTCCGTGAGCTTCTTCGTCTCCGTGCCGAGCTTGAGCTGGCCATGGGGCGTCCCGAAGAAGCCGAGAGTCTCGCTCTCCGAGCCGAAGAACTGGCGACCCAAAACGGGGACAAGGTAGAGATCGCCTTGTCGCAAGTTGTTTTAGGTCAGGTTCGCGTTGTTTTGGGGAAAGAAGAGGGCTTCGGCACCCTTCAAGGTGGTCATCGTCAGCTGCGTGTTCTTGGTAGCCCGCTTCCTTTGGTCCAGGCTCTCATGTGCGAAGCTCGTCTTCGTCTTGAATTCGATGCTGGCCTCGACCTGGCAGAAACGGCCTTACGCGACGCCCGCGAGATTCTCCAGCCGGTCGGACTCACAGAGCTTGAGGTGGAAAGCCTCCTGCTTCTGACTGAAGTGGCTAGCCGTCGTCTCGACTTTGACCGCGCCACCGAGTACATGGATTTAGCTCGCGGTATGGTTGCTCAGGGCGTCAGCCAAGATATCAAGAGTCGTTTCGACCTCGCTCAGGAAGAGCTTGAGGCGAAACTAGTCGATTCCTCCGTAACGAATTTAGGTGCCTACCGCACCGCCGGACGTTTGGAAGAACTGATTGAGTCTTCACGTAGCTCAAGCTCGAAGATCGTCGATGTTCTTGAACTCCTAACTTCGGCTCTGGAAGCCGACGGTTCAGCACTCATTTCTTTAGACGAAACGATCGAAACCACCACGCACCGGATCGGTAGCGCGGCGGGGAAAATGCTTGAGCAGCTGTTGGTTCGGGAAAACCTGGATCGTCCGGTTCTGGTG
>JABDJR010000130.1 GCA_013003415.1 Candidatus Eiseniibacteriota bacterium
CGTGTGGACGCGTGACAACCACTTCGCAAAAGTGCGCATCACGGACATGAGTAGCAACCGAATTGAATTTGACTGGGCCTATCAGGTGGACAATGGAAACCCTGAACTGAAGCCCCGTACCCGAGACGAGGGGAATGCCTTCAACAGCACTTCGCTCGGTCTCAAGAAAACCTCTTAGGCGGTGGAATCATGAACAACGAACGAACCACAAGAAACGCCTTAAACAGTAGTGATGTCGGGATAGGGAAACGTGAGGAGGAATCCAAAATGAAGAAGAACATGCGGAACTTAACGAGTGCTATCACGGTTATTGGAATGTTGGCAGCAGCGAGCCCTGCGCTCGCAGGCCCCAAGCCTAATGTCAACAACGATGGTTACGGACAGAAACTTGTCCCCGTACCCACCGATCGCATCGAACCGTTGCGCCGTCTGCCAAACACAAGGCAAGGAAGACTGAGCGTTGATGTTTGGACCAACGTCGGTGAGGGTGGCTATGTGTACCCCGGCGAAGCGGTGAAGGTGTCTTTCCGCACCAACCGAAATGCCTTTGTCGCGGTTTACAGCATCGACACCCGCGGGCGCAGAACCAAACTGTTTCCCATGTATGCGGGGGACGAGGGTTTTGTGAATCGTGGAGAAAAGATCACCCTAGGTGGTCGTCACGACGGTTACGACCTCGTGGCTACCGGCCCGGCCGGAACGGAACGCATTGTGGCTATCGCATCGAAACAGCCGCTTGGTCATCGCGCCTGGCGTCTACTCAACTCCAATGTCTTCCCGAGCGGCGGCATTGCGGGTGAGCTCGGATGCTTGAAGCCCGGAATTACCGTGCAGCCTGCGGGCGGAGTTGGTCAGAGCCTGCGTCATCGACCCCGAGGTCGGGTTGCGGTCGCTGAGACTTGGTTTGAAGTGGAACGTCGTAACAAACGGCGCTACCGCAGACGCTAAACGACTTGGGGTCTAGCCGGATCTGGAGGAACTCTTCCCCGGCAGTTATCTAGCTTTGGATAGACCCCAGCTTATTGGGAGCGAGTCGAAGGATTGGTCGGCCCCGCCTTCGACTCGAGGAGGTCCCCGAACGGGGGCCTCCTACTTTTTTTTGTTGGAAGAAATATCGTTCAGCATGATGCTGATGACTAGGCGAAAGCCAAGGATGGCAGCTCCTACAAAAAGGATGATCGCGAGTCCCGGGTAGCCAAAGAGCTGGAACTTAGACTCAATGGGCATGAGCAAAGCTGCTCCGATGATCAGGGCCGCCAAGACCAAACCCGCCGTGATGCGGTTCGCTATCTTTTGAGCGCCTTCAAGAAGTGATGCCTCGTCGATGGCATCCACTCGAACCGAAAACTCATTTGACGCGAGGCGGTCCATGACGGTGTTGGCCCGTCGAGGAAGATTCTCTAGGAGTTCTTTGGTTTCCAAAGCTGAGGATAAAATGTGAGAAGGCGAGAAACTCTTCAAGGTCCGCTTCTTAAGGATGCCACTTGCATGGGTTTGAACCGCCCTTCCCGGGTCGAAAGTTGGGGCAAGGGTCGCCGCAAGCTGATCGAGGTGAAGGAGCGTCTTCCCTAGCAGCGCGAGGCTCGGCGTAGGGCGTATGCCGTGTTCTGCGGAGATGCTCGAGATTTTTAGCAAAACCTCACCGATACCAACCTGTGAAATATTTTGATCTGAGGTGTGGTTGACCAGCTGCACCACCGCAAGGTGGAAACCGTCTTCATCGGCGTTGTCGAGTATCTTCCCAAGATCAATGGCTGCCTCGGCCACTTTGTCGCCTTTGCCCTCGCTTGCTGCCAACACGATCTGTAGGAGCCGTTCTTGGCTGCGGTCCGAAACTCTTCCCACCATTCCTAAATCAAGCAAGGCAACGCGATGATCGCGAGTAATAAACACATTCCCAGGGTGGGGATCCGCATGAAAGAAACCATCCACCAAGATCTGCTG
Organism: Candidatus Eiseniibacteriota bacterium; assembly: GCA_013003415.1. Lineage (GTDB taxonomy): Bacteria > Eisenbacteria > RBG-16-71-46 > JABDJR01 > JABDJR01 > JABDJR01. The sequence continues at coordinate 1,945 of JABDJR010000130.1, forward strand.
GAGATAAGCTTTAAATAGCTCGTCGGCCAGTTCTTCGCCATCAATTTCGAGACGAACCACCGGGCTCAAGTCGGTCAACTTCGTTCCTTCAATGCGGTCCATGGTGAGAACCTTTTGAGAAACGTAATCAGGAATGGGCTGAGGGACAACCAGCAGATCGTAGTGCATCAAGTTTCGTCCGAGCGTTTTTAGGTTTCGCGCCTCGGTGCGGTAGTCAAGCTCTTGCAGGATGTTGGTTCTGAACTGCTCGATGGTGGCTTGAGTGTGGAGCACTTGACCGGTTTCCGTGTGCTTGTCGAAAAAGCCGGCAATGCTGGCAAAAGCATCGAAGTCTTCCACAATCGTTTTGTGAACGTCGGGGCGCTGTACTTTCACCACGACTCTGCGTCCGTCCCGAAGGGTAGCCCGATGCACCTGTCCTAAAGAGGCACTTGCGGCCGGTACTTCTTCAAACTCATCAAAGGCGCTGGAGATCTTGACCCCAAGTTCGCTCTCAACGATCTCTCGTACTTTTTCGAAGGGAAAAGGTTCGACGCTGTCATGCAGTTTTGATAAGGCCTCGATGTACGGCTTGGGAAGGATATCGGCACGACTTGAAAGCGCCTGACCGAGTTTGACGTAGGATGGACCCAGTGCCTCCAGGTCCAAGACCAGCTCCTCCGGTTTGCCCACGGGCGGCGCGTCCTTGTCGCCTTCGCCCTCTTGTTCGGCTAGTCCCAGTCGCGCGGCCAGGTGCCAACCGCCATATTTAACCGCGAGTTTGGCGATATCTTTGTAGCGGCCGACGGATTTTGGGCTCATCGAGCTTACGGAACTCATGCGGTCTCCTTCGTGGCGGATGGGCGAGATTCCTCTAGGGGGGAGGAAGGGCAACTATCTTAGTACGACCTTCGGTATTTAGATACGGGCGGAAAGCCCACATTTTGCTTGCTCATGAATTCTGGATGACTCAGAGATGACTGGGAGAAGCGATGTGGAACCTCACCCCCCGAGACGGGGTTTCCATAGGGAGTGGGCCCAAACCGGCTTGCTTGGCTCCTCATGGAATAGGTGGTAACCTCTTTCCTTTCTAAGACATACCCTACCTTTAGCCCAGGACAGCTTTTCGCTTGAGAATCCGGCAACCCATCAAGTTTGGTCTCTTGTTCACCTTTCTAACCCTTATTTTTCTTGCCGCCACCGCGGTGGGGACTGCTCATGCCCATGAGGGAGAGGCTTTGGCTCCAGGTGAGACCTTCCCCCAGCCGTGTTTGGTCATGCCTCATCCGCTGAAACAGGGGTTGCGACCGCCGGTTGTACCAACCGCCAAGCAGCTGGAAAAGGATTTCAGTTCTTTTGTGCCCAAGGAAGGCATTCTGGGCACAGCAGGCCGCCCCATCACCGAGAAGAACGTGATCGCGATTCTGGTCGACTTTGAAGACCAGGTGATGGAGAAGGATAAGGCCTACTTTGAGCGGGTGACCGAGTATCTCGACCAGATGTACACCATCATGTCCGATGGGCAACTCGAGTTGAACTTCACCGTCACCACCGATGTCTACCGC
>JABDJR010000144.1 GCA_013003415.1 Candidatus Eiseniibacteriota bacterium
GGGCAAAGACACTTTTGCTTCGGGCGGCGAGGGAACCGGCGATCTATTCAACGCCGGCGAAGTTAGGACTTACGGTTTGGAGACGAGTCTCGGCGTAGACGGAAGTGCCTTCGTAGATATGGGATCCTTCAATCTTCCCATTCGCGCGAACTACACCTACACGAGTAGCGAGTTTCAGAACGCCTTCTCTTCGAGCTTTGAACCTTGGGGCGACGTCAAAGTTGGGGACGAGGTGCCTTACATCCCGTCCCATCAATTGAGCTTGGGCATTGCCTTAGAAGATCCGCGCTGGCGGGTTGGCTTAGACGGCAGTTACGTGGCTGAAATGCGCACGCGGGCTGGTCAAGGCGACATTCCGGATAATGAGGCGACCGATGCACGCTTTTTGCTCGACGCCTCGGCACGTTACAGCCTGAGCAACACGACCCAGGCATTCGTTTCGGTTCAGAACATTACGGACAAGGAATACATTTCGGCCCGGCGACCCGCGGGTGTGCGCCCCGGTCTCCCCCGTCGGTTGACGGCGGGGATTCGAGTTTCTTTGTAGTCCGATCGTTAAGTTTGGTTTGTAAACCTTAGGAAAGGATAGCGCTTCGTGGCTCTTCAATCGTTGTTGCAACAAGGTGGTCCGGTCATGGTGGTCCTGTTTGGGATGTCCATCGTGGGTCTGGCTATTGTGTTGTTCAAGATTGTGCAGTTCGCAAAGTTGAGCCTGAATTCCCGTGGCTTCATTGATACATCGCTGGAGTTGTTGGAGGCGGGTAAAACGAAAGAGGCCAAAGCTGCCCTTGCCGGCCAGAAGCATCCGGTGGCTCGAGTCATGGAATCAGCGTTGGACGCCGGCTTGGACCCGCTGATGGATCGTGAATCGACCGATGCGGAAGTTGGGCGTATTGGCTCCCGTGAAGTTCAGAACATGGAATCGCTCTTGCGAGGCCTTTCCACGATCGCAAACTTGAGTCCATTGCTTGGTCTTTTGGGAACGGTGCTCGGCATGATCGAAGCCTTCATGGATATGGAGGGCGCCGGGGCCAAGGTTGACCCTTCGGTTTTATCCGGCGGCATTTGGGAGGCGTTGCTGACCACGGCAGTTGGGCTCGCCATTGCCATTCCTTCCATGGGTGCTTACTTGTTCTTTGAGGGCGTCGTCGATCGAGCCAAGGGGCTGATGAAAGATTCGGCGGTGCGGGTGTTGGGACTTTGCCGCCAGCAGCAAAGCTGGAAGAAGAATGTGGCGGAGGTGAAACAACGTGGAGTTTGAAGGACGCGCCCCCATCGGTCAGCAGTTGAACATGGCACCGCTTATTGATGTGGTGTTGTTGTTGCTGATTTTCTTCATGCTTACGAGCACCTTCTACACGGCTCAGGCCATTGAGCTGCAACTCCCCAGTGCCTCCACTTCGACTCCAGCCGATGATCAGCCGGTAGTGGTTGCTCTTTCCAAAGCCGGAGAGATCACGGTGAACGGATCGGTAGTGGCGATGGACGTTTTGATTGAAACCTTGCGCCCGCTTTTATCTACCACAGAAAAGCCGGCGGTTACTTTGAAAACCGAAGCCACCACTTCGGTACAACAGATGCTCGATGTTATGGACGCCGTCCGTGCCGCGGGCGGACAACGGGTGGCCATCGCCACGGAGAAGCGATGAGCGGTTCTAAATGGTTTGGTATCACGGTTCTGGTTTCGTTGCTCTTTCACAGCGCCATTGTGTTTGGTGTGGTCTTGCCCGATCGCCACGCGTTGGCCCAAGAAGAAACTCTGGTTGTGCTTCTTACGCCCCCCGAACCGGAGGTTGAAGAAGTTCCGATTGAGGTTCCGTTAGAAAAGCCCGAACCTGAGCCCGAGCCCGATCCCGTTCCTGAGGAAATCCCGGAGATTCCCGAAGAGATCGACATTCCCGAAGAAGTCGAGACTCTCGATCCCATCGATCCTGAACCGGTGATCGAAAAGACCTTTGAGTCGGACGCACCCGAGGCGGTTATCAGCGACCCCCGCCCGGTCAAAACCGTTCCGGTATTCGGTACACCGCCGACATCCTACAACTCCAAAGTGTTGGCCTTGATCAAACGCTGCAAGCGTTACCCCAAGGCTGCGGAGCGTCGCGGCATTGAGGGTTCGGTTCAAATGAGGTTGGTGTTAGCTCGGAGTGGCGACGTCCTCGAAGCCGCCGTCGTCAGTGGTTCGGGAACCGAGATGCTCGATGACGCTGCTCTCAAAATGATCGAACGCGCCAAGCCGTTTCCGCCCTTCCCCGAAGACATGGAATGCCTAAAAGCCGAGTTCTTGGTTCCGGTCGACTTCACGATCGATTAGAACCGCTTTCTCTTAAACGAGGCAACCCTAGGCAAGCCTAACTCAAACAGTCCTCGGGTTTGGCTTCACTGAGTTGGCAACCCCATAGAACTTCACAAGGCCAAACCCTGCGGAACTCGCGGCTTGCCTAGGGTTGTCCTCGTTCATCCGAAACGAACCGACTAGCGACTAACAACTCCATTTACCCTGAACCTTGGTACTCTGCAATTCTTTGAGTGCATGCTTTCCCACCCAAGCCAAAGATGAGGCCTCGGACTTGCTGAGTTTTTTGGCGGTGCCTATTGCTGCGGCATTGAGTCCCTTGCTTCGCTTCCCTACCGCTCGAAGCGCCATGTCCATTCCCTTGGTCACTAGAGGGCGGTCGTCCGGACTTGCCTGCTCGATGAGTTTCAGAGCATCTTTGAACTTGGCATCGGTCGCCGATTTGTCGTGAACGGACAGGGCCCAGAGAAGGGCGTAGCTTCCTCGACGCACAAACTCTTTCTTGGCTTCGGCCCAAGCGTGGACCTTTTCCCAAGCAAAAGCGGTGCGGTCAAAAAGGTGAAAACAGGCTGTGTCGCAAATAGCCCAGCTGTCAAATTGACTAGCCCAGGTTTGCATTTGTCGGGCCGTAACGCGCTCGGATTCGTCGACAAAAACCGCCACCGTGCGAGCCTCGTACCACCCCGT
>JABDJR010000147.1 GCA_013003415.1 Candidatus Eiseniibacteriota bacterium
GACTTGGTTACCGGGGGATGCTTTCAGCACCCGCCCCCATGCCAAATAAGCCGCAAACAAAAGCGCTACCACTCCCGCTCCTGTGGCCACCAGAATCTCTACTGGCATCAACTTTTCTCCTCTTTCCCGAGTTCCTCGGGGTTTTGATTCGTAGGAGTGCTGTTGTACAAACTCATGGCCTTTTGAATGCTATGAGACAACATTGTTTTCACTCCCTCTACTGCCTTGTTTAACCAAGGTTCAATGAGCTTCTCTTCTTGAACCGAAAAGCCTTCTAAAACATAGTCGCGAAGGTCTGTTTCACGATCGCGATCTCCAACTCCTAAACGCAGTCGGGGAACTTCCGCTGTTCCCAAGTGCTGCAAAACAGACGCTAAGCCCTTCTGGCCTCCCGAACTCCCGCGAGCTCGGAAACGAATCGCACCAAAAGGCAGACTGATGTCATCGATCATGATCAGATGCCGCTCCGGCCCCGCGAGGGCAGACTCCGGAATCCGATCGAGGGCCTCGCCACTACGATTCATGTAGGTCAATGGCCGCACGAGCACCAAATCTGTTTCTTCAAACCGAGCCCGCGATAGTCGATAGCCGGGGCCATCTTCTTCGGGACCCGCCGCAAACGCATCGGCAAGCTGGTCCAGCATTCGGAATCCGACGTTGTGCCTTGTCTTCTCGTACTGAGGGCCGGGGTTTCCCAGACCAACCAGTAAGAAAGGCCGCGATACAAACTCGTCGGACACCAAGGACCTTTAGCCTTTTGTCTTCTCGTCGGTTTTCTCTTCGGCCTTCTTCTCTTCGCCTTCGGCTCCCTCGGCGGCTGCTGCTTCTGCACCCTCCTCGGTCTCCTCTTCCTTGACCGCTTCGGCTTTTGCCGTGGCCACAGAAGCAATTAGGACATCGTCATCGGCAACGATTTCGAAGTCTTCCTTGAGATCACTGACGTGAATCGAATCATTTAAACCAAGTTCAGAAATGTCGACTTCGATCTTTTCCGGAACGTCATTTGCAAAACAGGAAACGGTTAGCGTCCGAATGGGGTGAGCTAAGATTCCTCCAAAGTTCTTGACTCCAATGGCGACTCCCACAAGCTCCAGCGGAACCTCGATAAGAATCTTTTCCGTCATGGAGATGCGATTAAAGTCGATGTGGAGCACTTCGCGGCTCACAGGCTCAATCTGGATATCGCGAATAACCGCCTTCACCGGATCGTTCCCAAAACTAAGATCGATGATCATGTTGCCAAGGGAGTGCCCGGAAACCGTGCGCATAAAGTCGCGCCGACCAATTTGAATGGCGACCGGTTCTTCACCCTTTCCATAGACAATGGCGGGAATGAGGGCCTGGGCGCGAAGCTTTCTTGCTGCACCCTTGCCATTAACTTCTCTTGGCTCTCCCGTGATCGTAAACGCTGCCATGTTTTCCTCCTGCGTCCAGGCGTGTCCCTGGCCCTTAGATGAACAAAGAGCTCAAAGACTCTTCCTGATGAATCCGGTGGATGGCCTCACCCAAAATGCGTCCTACGGATAGGATCTCGACTTTGGATGTGCTGCCTCCCATTTTCACCGGGTCGTGATAAATCGTATTGGTAACAAAAAGATTTGTAATGTCTGAGTTGTCGAGTGACTCAAAAATCTTTCCTGAAAAAACACCATGGGTCACACAGGCCATGATGTTGAGGGCGCCTCGTTTCTTGAGGGCCTTTGCTGCTTTCATGAGCGTGCCACCGGTAGAGACGATGTCGTCGAACATGACCACGTTCTTACCGTCGACCTCACCAATGACATTCATGACCTCGATCTCGTCATGCTCGGTGCGTCGTTTGTCGATCAAGGCCAAGGGCACATCGAGGCGGGTGGCGTAGGCTCGCGCCATTTTCACGGAGCCAATGTCGGGCGCTACGACCACGAGATCTTCCGGAGTTCGCATACGCACCTGCTCCACGAACACCGGCGATGCGAAAAGGTGATCGAAAGGAATATCGAAGAAGCCCTGAATCTGCGCCGAGTGAAGGTCCATCGTAAGAACGCGATCAGCTCCCGCGGTGGTGATGAGATTCGCCATAAGCTTGGCCGTGATGGGTACCCGCGCTTGATCTTTTCGATCCTGGCGCGCATAGCCAAAATACGGAATCACCGCCGTTACGCGACGGGGTGAAGAGCGGCGCAAAGCGTCGAGCATGATCACCAGCTCCATGATGTTGCTGGCGGGAGAGTTCGTGGACTGAATCACAAAGATGTCGTCGCCTCGGATGTTCTCGTCGATCTTGACCCACGTCTCCCCGTCGGCGAAATCACGCACTTCGGCGTCGCCTACAGGTCTCTTGAGATAACGGCAGATCTCAGCCGCTAGGGCTCGATTCGAATTGCCGGAAAATATTTTTAGAGTTCCATCCAAAACAGAAATCCTCATGCACAGTTGCGCTTTAATAGGCACAACCTACCTGGGTGTTCAGCTCGGTAAGAAGAAGATGGGTGACGTACCCGTCTCTATGTATTAACTCTGAAAGTTTGGCCCGGAGCTCAAAACTGGCTCTAAGACCTTCCAACATGGCTCTTAGGTTTGTCGATAACGCGGGATCAGTAGCCGCGGGTCCGGGTGTGATTAAGGACCATGGATCTCAACAAACGAGCTTATGCCGGTAAAACAGCGAATCTAACAAATGTGCAAACGGTTTTCTCTAACCCTACATCTCCTGAGAAGCGGTAGGGTTTTCGAGCGCGTGATTATACGCTTCGATGACAGCTTCTTCAAGCTCTGCGCGAAAATCGTTGCTGATGGGGTGACAAACGTCTTGAAAGCTGCCATCTGGACGACGGCGGCTAGGCATAGCCACGAAGAGGCGCCCCTGGCCCTCGATGATTTTGAGCCCACGGATCACAAAGCTGTGATCTAAGGTGATGCTCGCGAAAGCTCTGAGCTTTCCATCATCTCGCGGAGATACGCGGACTTCGGTGATGTTCATAAATCCCACCCGGGTTGGCACCAAGTGCCTAGTACGACGCCTACTCTCACAAAGGAGGCAGTTCCGGCCTTTTGGGCCGAGACCACTCGTCTTACTCGCCTGGGACCAGACCACGTTCCCCATCTGCTGCCCAACCCTGTGGTAGAGGCAGACGCACAATAACCCTAACCCTAAGATGGCAAGGCGCGTAAGTCTTTAGTACCCCGGTTGAAACCGAGGAACAGCGAAGGACATCTTTGATTCCCTCGCGACTTTTTAGGGCGCTCACTGCCTGGTCAGAAACTGGTTCTCCCGAAAGTCCCGCGCTATCTATAGAGAATAACACGGAGCCGCTACCCGTCATGGCTGCTAATGGAAGCCCGCAAGATTCCATGGCTGCAGCTATCTCCCCCAGACGAGGCTCTGAGCCCCAGACTCCCGGCTCTAGATCGTTGATCCAATGATCAACAAAAGCCGTTAGGTCCTGGGATTTCAGGGCCAATTGAGCCATGTTAAGTCGTTGCCTAGACTGTGTCAAGCCAATGCTAGCCTTGAGGTAAGCGGATTCTGTGGAGATCGAAAAATCCGGAATCACAAGGAGCCAAGACCAACCCGGAGGGCCGTCCAAGGGCGTCAATTGCTCCCCTTGGCCCTCGCCCAGAGCCGTTCCACCCTCTAGGAAAAAGGGCACGTCTGAGCCCAATTCTAGGGCCAGAGCGGCAAGCGTGGTCTCCGGCAGTTCAAGACCCCAAAGCTCATTTAACCCGACGAGAGTCGCTGCGGCGTCGCTGCTCCCCCCACCAAGGCCCGCCCCCACCGGAATGTGCT
>JABDJR010000154.1 GCA_013003415.1 Candidatus Eiseniibacteriota bacterium
CACATGCTCCGCATGTTCCGCCCCACAACGATCGCTCATTCCGTCGCCGATAAAAACCACCGGGCCCATGTGCCGAGCTTCCTCAACCGCGCGCTGTTTGCAATTACCACAGCGACCGCACCCGGCCCCCGCAAAAGGAAAGATCGGGCAGAAGCGGTCCCCGACGACCCGCAGGCGGTTGGCTTCGACCGGAACCTCGATCCCATACCGGGAGAGAATCCGGGTGATGTACACCTCAAGCCCGTCGCTCACAATTCTAACCCGCCATCCGCGGGCCCGAGCTTCTTGAACGAAGCTCGCAAAATGAGGATCGATCTCTTGCTGGTCGGCAAACTCGATGACTTGGTCGTAGGTCGCCCGGGCAAATCCACATTCTCGGATAAGACACTCCCGACCCGAGATCTCGCCCGCCTTCCACAATTCTACCACCTGCACCCAGTCCCCCCCGGTGAAGGTGCGAAAGAGACCGTTCCCTACATCTTGGAGAGAGACCGTCCCATCAAAATCGATGAGAAAAGTTCCGGGTTGTTCAGGGAAGCGAAAATTCATTCGCCACCCTCACGGGACGCGGAGGAAGCGGCGTTGGACTCAAGCCAAGCCACGGCGTGGGTGCGGATTTCGTTCTGCACTTCGGCCGTAGGCCTTCCGGAGTCGATGACGCAGTATCGATCAGGCTCAGCTTGGGCAAGATCGAGATAGGTCTGCCGCACGCGGGCAAAAAACTCTTCGGACTCCTGGTCCATGCGATCTAAGACTTTGCGTCTCTCCAGGCGACGGCGGGTTTCTTCAAAACTGATGTCGAGAAGAAAAGTGATGTCGGGAACAAGGCCGCCGGTTGCCAGATTGTTGCCGGCGCGGACCGCGTCTAAACCGAGGTTTCTTCCTGAACCCTGGTAGGCCATGCTCGCATCGGTATACCGATCGCAAAGCACAATTTCGTTTCGATTGAGCGCGGGAAGAATGACGTCGCGAACATGTTGGGTGCGCGCCGCCAACAGCATGAACAGCTCCGCCCGTCCCGAGGGGGCGTTTTCAGAATGGGAAAGAAGGAGACCGCGAAGCGCCTCTCCCAAAGGGGTTCCCCCGGGCTCACGCGTGATGACTACCGAATGACCACCTCCGCGTAGGAACTTTCCCAGCTCCCTTGCGTGGGTGCTCTTCCCCGTGCCTTCGATTCCTTCAAAGGTCACGAAGAAACCGCGCGCCTTACCGCTCGCTAATGTTTCCCGTCGGAGATCATCCGTCATTTTGTGTCGCCCGCTGCACGTGGTGAATACGCTGCCAAACCGTAAAGAATACGAGGGGTGTCAGGATCCAAAGCATGACCTTTAGTCCAAGAGCCCCAAATGGAGTGGCCAGAAGAATAATAACAATACGCTCCGGGCGCTCCATGAGTCCGACCGAGCAATCGATTCCCAAGCCCTCCGCTCGCGCTCTGGTATAGCTCACCAGAAAAGACCCGCCGGCAGCCAAGATGGCCAGGGCGATGTACAAGCTTGAAGGCTCGGCCTGATGAAAGAAGATGGCAACTCCAACAAAGAAGAAAAGCTCGGCCAAGCGATCCATACTGGAGTCGAGAAAAGCACCAAAGGTGGAGGATGTGCCGTACTTGCGGGCAAGGGCTCCATCGAGCATGTCGCAAAGTCCACCAACACCCAGGGTCAGGGTGGCATAAATGAAGTGCCCCTCAGATACCAACCAGCCGGCAACTCCGGACAACGCCGTTCCAAAAAGGGTGATGTGGTTGGGCGTGAGCTTTAGGGCATGCAACAGACCAACAATGGGTTCGACCGTGACCCGGGCCCAGGTTTTAACGGCCGACTTCAAACTGCAGCTCCGAGCACTTTTTGGAAGACGGTGGTTGCGAACTCGATCCCCGCATCGTCCACATCGAGATGGGTCACGCAACGGAAGCGATTCTCACCAAAACCAACCACCCAGACGCCGTGCTCCTTCAGTGTTTCGACCATGTCAATCTGGGTTTCCTTGCGACCGGATAAGTCGGCGATCACGATATTGGTTTCAACCGGCAGGACTTCAACTCCTGGAAAGGAGCTCAGGACATGGGCCAGCGCCGCCGCCCGCGCGTGATCTTCTACCAGACGTTTTCGATGATGCTCCAGAGCATGCAAGGCCGCGGCGGCCAAGATGCCCGCCTGTCTCATGCCGCCACCTAACCTTTTCCGCGTGAAGCGAGCTTTTTCTATCAGCGCGGAGGAACCGACCAGAACCGAACCCACCGGTGCACCCATTCCTTTTGAGAAACAAACCGATACCGTGTCGAACGGTGCGGCTACGGTTTTCGGGTCGAGTTTGGAAGCGGCGAGCGCGTTCCAAAGGCGGGCGCCGTCGAGATGCAACTTCAAGTCGAGCTTGCGTGCTTCCTGGGTAATGGCGGTGATCTCGTCCATGCGCCAGTAGGATCCACCTGCGCGATTGTGGGTGTTCTCAAGAGCCAGGGCGACGGCGGGAGCAAAGTGTTCGTTCTTAGGGCGAATGGCGCCTCGAACCGCCTGGGGTTTCGGCTTCCCGTTTTCGCTGGTGAGAGGATGCAACTGCACACCCCACAAAGCGGCTGGCGCGCCCCCCTCATAGTTCAGAATATGAGCCCCTTCGTCGAGAATAAGCTGCGTGCCGGGTTCTGTGAGGACAGAAACCGCAAGCTGATTCGCCATGGTGCCCGAGGGCACAAAAAGCGCGGCCTCTTTGCCGAAGAATGCAGCCACCTTTTCCTGCAACAGGTTGACGGTGGGGTCGTCCCCAAAGACGTCATCCCCCACTTCGGCCTGGGCCATAGCCTGGCGCATGGCTGGGGTGGGTCGGGTGACCGTATCGCTACGAAGATCAACGAGAGACATCAGGATTCCTAAGAAGAGGAGGTGCCAAACATTGGAGCAATTTGAGGGAGGAGAAAAGGAAAAAGGGACAGACCCAACGTAGATGGGCTGTCCCTAACCACTTACGATCTGTTCCGCGGTCGACGGTTACGAGGTTTCAGTACCAATCGACGGGGCCATGGCTGCCACGCGGTCTTTCAGCTCTTTTGAGACTTTGAAGACCGGGACCTTTCTTGGGGGGACGTGAACCGCCTCGCCCGTGCGAGGATTGCGGGCAGTTCGCGGTTTGCGGTCTTTTACCTTAAAGGTACCGAAACCCCGAATTTCAATATGCTTACCGCCGATGAGTGCTCGAGATACTGCTTCCAGAAACTCATCTACCGTGTCAGCCACGTCTTTTTTTGTCAGCCCTGTTCGCTGAGCAATTTCGTCGACAAGGTCTGCCTTTGTCATGGACTTCCTCCCCCTGGGGCCCTCGGGACCTAGAGAAAATGCAACCGATGTTGGGTGGCTGCCAAGAAAAAGGCCTGCCCACCGGCGTATCTAGCTGCAATTTACACGGTTATCGAATTCCTGTCAAACTTAGATCGGGACAGAAATCAAAAAAAATAAGTGTCGGGAAATGGCCTAAGTTCTATCGGTGGTTGCGGTTGCCGTCTTCACCCCGAATCAGCGAGGTTCGGCCCCAATCTCCACCTCGAACTCCGAGGGCACAACCGCCGTAACTTTAATGTTTTCAAAGGGTAAGCCAAGTTCAGAGGGCAGCATGAAGAACCCCTCCGGAAGCCCCTCCAGGTCAATGGTCAGGGTAAGGGGGGTGCTTTCGAGCCGGGATAAAAGTTCAGCCGGACCGGCCACCAAGACCATGGCTGAATCGGGGATTACAGTCGCCCATCGGTTTTTTTTGAGTCGCTCAAGCACAACGGGCACCATCCCAAGGTTGAGCTCTTCAATCGGCCCAACCTCAACTTTGACGGAAACTTGAGTCGGTTCGATGGTCTGAACCGGCGGGGAAAAGTCGAGGGAGAGTCCAATGGTTTGGATGCCACTGATTGAACCTAGGTCGATGGGCTCCGTACCGA
>JABDJR010000392.1 GCA_013003415.1 Candidatus Eiseniibacteriota bacterium
ACCCAAATATGCGGCACATCCTCGGGCACCGAGATTTCAAGGCTTTGCATGTGAGCTTCGGCGATTGGCAGAAAGAAGTCGTAGACCTGCTCAAGTACCTCACCGCTGTCTACGAAGCGCGGCCGCATGAGCAAAGACTCTGATTCGATGCGGGCAAAGTCCAACAGCTCGTTGATCATACGATTCACACGCGAAAGTTGATTTTTCGAGATCCCAAGGAACTCCCTCGCGTCTTCGGGAATCTCACCCGTCTGCCCAAGCAAAATCATTTCCAGGTATTCATGAATCACGGTCAGGGGCGTTCGTAACTCATGGGAAACCGTGTATAGGAAGTCACTCTTCGCCTGGTCTGCGGAGCGAAGTCGTTCATTAGCTCTTTGGAGTTCGTCGGCTGCGGACTGGAGCTCGTCCTTGGATTCCGCAATCTCTCGGGTTTGAGCCTGGACCATGCTGGTGGCTCGGGCGTTTTGAACGGTCAGTAGGTAAATCAAAAGGCTGATTGAACCGGCGGCGCCCACTCCCAAAAGCAAAATAACAAGCGGTGTCCAGTTGGCGGCATAGGCAAATTCTCTGTTTGCCTCAAACTGAAGCCTCCAAAACCGATTTCCCACAATGATATCGTGGGCTTCAATAAAGCTACGCTGGCCCGGTCCTGGGGCCGCCCCCATAGATGCCAGGGGAATATAGTTCTTAGGGTCTTCAACGTCGAGCAAACTGTAGGAAAGCCCCAATGGAAGGTTCCCGCCAAGCGAGCTGTTTCGGATGAAATGGTCCACGTTATAGACCAGGACGGCATAGCCCAAGATACTCTTCTGACGCTCTCGCATTGTTTCCGGGCGATGACCACTTTCATACACGGGAACGAATTCAAGCCAGCCCGTCCCCTCAATGCCAAGGTCGCTGAGGTCATGGGGCTTCGTGGCCACGCTCTGGGCAAAATCGCGGGACAGGGTCAGGGCCGTGAGCCGGTCCGGATGTTGTTGGAGATTCACTCCGTGACTCTTTTGGAGAACATCGTAGGGTTCTACAAAGTGAACCACGGTGTTGCCAGACTCATGCGGTTGCGGTGGGGCGCTTAATTCGAGCTTCTCTCGCTTGACCCGATCCGCCCACTTTCCAAGACGATTTGTGGAGACGATTTGGGCAAACATAACCCCCGTCAGATGCTCACGGTTGGGCAAGGAAATGTCGGCGAAGGCTCGGAATTGATTGCGTTTCAGCCCTTCGTTCGCTGAGAGCATTCCTGCGGTTGCAGCAAGAAACTCCGCGTCCAACTGGATCCGGTCTTCGAGATCAATGCGTCGCCCATCACAGTTGGAAAGGAAAATCTGCTCACGTCGTTGCGTTTGAATTTCGGTTGCCATTCGCGACATACGAAACGTGAGGTACCCAATGCCAATAAACAAAATGGCACAAACGACGAAGGGGAAAACGCCTTTTTTGGGGTCCGGCCTTTGCATGAATGTAAGCCTGTCTCCAACAAAAAAATGAAACGCAAAACAACTGAAAATGCCCAATAAGGGTATCGACGTAGTCTTTGACGTTCTTTAGGGGTTGTTCCGCGGATGCCCGGGGCATTTGCCCCAGCTAGGCAGAGCGATAGGGCCGCTTCACTTTGATGGCTCGCTTCAGCGCTTCATTGAGTTCAAGCACACGAATCGGTTTGGCGACAAAATCGTCCATGCCTTGGGCCAGGAGTCCTTCGCGATCGTCGCTCGCCGTCACCGCCACGATGTAGGGCGCGTGACCCTGGCGGGCTTCCTCTCGGATCTCTTTGGCCGCACCAATCCCGTTTAGTCTTGGCATCTGAACATCCATGAGAACCACGTCGTAGTGGTCCCGTCTGGCGGCACGAACCGCCTCGACACCGTCCTTAGCAAGATCCGCTTCATAGCCCAATTGCTTCAGCATTCTCAAACCCAACTTCTGATGCACTTTGTTATCTTCGGCCATCAGGATTCGCAGTGGGGAGCGCTGTTTTGGGTCTTCCTTCACTGTCGTTTTCTGGGTATCCGCTTCCATGCGTCTCGAAGGAATCGACCCTGCAATCATCCCGCCTTGATCCGACGAAGAGAGATGTTTCTTCTCTTCAAGGAGCCGCTTGGTTGCAGCTTGTTCGCGTTCGACCTTATCCGGGCGCCGGCGATAGAGAGCCAGGGCCACGATTGCAAGAACCGCTACACCAAGCGTCATCAAGCCTTTTTGGATGATGGATTCGGAATCAACCACGATCTCGGGTTCCGCATAGCGCGTTTTCTCCATACGGTTCTGGGGAGACAAACCGGGTCGCTGTTGGTTGCGTGAGCCCCCTGCCACATCTTGGATCATTCCTGAAGTTTCTCGAATCCCTTCTTTAGATCCTACGGCTGCAGATTGCCCACCATCGGAGTTGGACTGTTTTTCGAAGGCCACCAAGAACCGCTCATTGGCCTTGGTGCTCTTTTTCGTACCTTCTTGGCTGCGCACAGCACGTTCGGTATCAGGATCATCGCTCGATTTGTTCTTCCGTTTACGCGTGAAACGCCCCGGCTCTAGAGGGGCTCCCTCCGAGGCTTCCCCGGGTGTCACCGTCACTTTTACCGGCTCCCCCGATTCCGTGTTTTCGGAAGCTCGCCAATCGCGATTTTCGAGTTCTCGCGGACGGAACAGAGGACCCATGAGGACGTCCTCGGGCCCGCGCCACACCGCCATCAAGACATCGATACGATGAAGCGTATCTTCGCGAAGCTGTGCGTCGTCAACCCAACGGAGTAGGAGCATTTCTTGAGCAAGCTCTTCCCCAACCCAAAGGCGACGTTCTTCCGCATTCTCAAGCTTTACCCGCAAGCTGTCCGCCAAAGGGTCGGCTAACTCATGAAAGACGCGTGCCCACTTCCCATCAATGCCGGGAGGCGGCGCGAGATACTCCACCGACTCATCCGTTGTCTCTCTTGGCTGTGCGCTCGCTGAAACAAAAGGGATGGAAGACAGCAAAAGACCCAGGCACAGGCTCAGAATCGCGGTACGAAGTTGAACCCCAATCCCTGATAGGCGCGTTGGGAAGAACATGATGATCACGTTGAGTAACCCCCGCATCTGCCTAGGGCAGGCGGTGAACCTTTACGCTCTCGAACCGGCTCCCCTCTTGGAACCTCAAGAAGTAAACCCCGGCCGGGACACGAACGCCACGTTCATCCCTACCGTCCCACTGACCCGCTCCAACCCCGTCCAAGCCCACCTGGCGAACACGACGACCCTGGGCATCCAAAACGTCGACCTTACTGGGGCCTGAGAAGACCTGAAACAGAATCCTGTCTTGGAAGGGATTGGCTCCCAGAAGTTGTACGGAGCTGCCGCCTGCGCCTTTCGTCTCGGCCATGAGACGAACCCCGCTGTTGCGCTCAAGGGCGTAGAGTCTGTAGCTACGGTAGTTCTGTTTGTCATGACTCCAGTCTCGTACCTGGGCATTGAGCCAACCTTCGTGGAGAGATTGGTACTGCGTTCCGTCCCAACCTTCCAAACGAAAGCCAAGCACGGAAGTGGCGTCCGCAACTTCCCAGGCCAACTGCGTCGTACCCACCACCGAGGTAGCCTGGAACATGATCAACGAGACGGGAACAAAACTATCTTCAAAGGACATGAAGTTCACATATCCTGCCTCAGCACCGCCATCCGTGTTTCCGTTCGGGGCGCCCACCAAAACTTCAGCAAATCCATCCCCGTTGTAGCTACCCACGAAACGAATGGAGGAACCAAACGCGTCGTCGGCTTCGAAACTTGCAACCGGAGGTTCCGGGTCCCGGACGAGATCAGGAATGTTAGGAAGATTGTTCTTTCCGGAGTACACATAGACTCGCCCGGCACCACTGGCGACATCGTCGGTTCCCGGGGCACCGGCAATCACATCCGCCCACTCATCACCATCCCAATCGAAACCTCCGTCCACCGAGTAGCCTAGGAGATCTCCCCCTTTATCTCCCTTTACCCGCCAGTCGTAATTGGTGTTCATGTTGGAACCACCGTGAAACAGATAGATCGCGCCGTTCTTGAATCCGTTTTCCGGAGCCCCAACCAGAACATCCGCCTTACGATCGCCGTTGATATCACCGGCACCGGAAACATCCCAACCGAAGCGATCGGTGCCAACCTCACCGGAGAGAAGCGTTCTACTCGGCTCGCCTAAACTGAAACTTGTGCCGTACCAAATGACAGCTCGGCCCGAATTCAGGTCATGAGGTTGCGGCGCACCGGCAATCACGTCATCTCGGCCGTCCCCATTGACGTCACCGGCAGAATCTAAACTGAACCCTAGGGCCCAATTGGGGAAATCGCCTTCGATGGCATAGGCCTCATCCGCATAAGATTCACCACCGGAAGTGAAAATACGCACCTGACCCGCGCGCAAGCCGGCGCCGTTATGGTCCGGGGCTCCAGCGGCGAAGTCATCCCGACGGTCCCCGTTGAAATCAAAACCTCCCGCGACCGATGCGCCGAAGCGCCCACCGGGCAAATCTCCATCGAAGACCTGATCGTCATTCTTGTTGGGATTGGAGCTTCCTAAGAACAGATACACGGTACCCGCATCCAGCCCGTTGGAGTCTCGGCCTGGCGCACCCACGAGCCAGTCATCATAGCCGTCGCCGTTCACATCCCCCGCCGTACTGACGGCGTAACCAAATTCATCACCACCGGTTTCGCCTTTGATAACGAGATCGGGTTTCGTAGGAAGCACACCCACTCTTCCCAGGTACAGATGAACTTCGCCTGCGTTTTCACCATTCGAGTTGCGGTTAGGAATCCCCACCAAGAAATCACTAAGACCGTCTTTGTTTACATCTCCAGCATGAGCTACGGCCCAACCGTATTTATCCCCTGCTTGAGCTCCGTCTAAAACCACAGCCTTCACGACGGCCGGTGCCGTCAAAGACCCAACCACACCTATGGCGATAAGAACGCCCACGACTTTTCTCATGCTGAGACTCCTCCAAGTCTTAAATCTATCCACCGTCTTCATTATCGGGAGAATCCGCGAAAGGCTTTATCTCCAAGGAGTTGCCAACAGCAATTGAATTCAGGTCAAAAATTCGACTCGAAACCGCGCATGTCGGGGATGGGTTATGATTTAGCTATGATCAGTTCAAGTGTTCACATCGTCTTAGTTCGGCCTGAAGAGGCGGGAAATGTGGGGGCCGCAGCCCGGGCTATGGCCAATTTTGGCCTGACCCACCTCACCCTGGTGGAGCCGCGCATGCGCCGAGCCGAGGAGCGATTCAAATGGGCTCGCGGAGCTGAAGATATTTTAGAAGGCGCCCGATACACCGACTCGCTTGCCGAGGCCATTCACGACTGCACCGCCGCCTGGGCCACCAGTCGGCGATCCGGGAAACTTCGGGGCCCCTTTCTCACTCCGGCTGAAGCGCTCCAACGGGTGGTTCCGGAGCCAAACTCCCCGGTCGCTTGGGTGTTCGGTCCCGAGTCCACCGGACTGGAAACCGAAGAGATTTCTCTTTGTACCGGTGTGGTGACAATTCCCACCTCTAGCAAGCAACCCTCCCTCAACCTGGCTCAGGCGGTTGCCATTTGCACCTACGAGACACGGAAAGCCGACCTGGGCGATTCAGAGAACCCCCCCAAACGCTTGGCCTCTTCCGCCGAGTTCGAGGGCATGTTTGATCACCTGGAGCAAAGTTTGAAGCTCATTGGGTTCTTCAAACCTTCCACCCAAGAAGCCCAGGCTAAGGCCCTTAGGCGGATCCTCCATCGATCGCATCTCACCTCCAAGGAAGCTCGGTACCTTCGCGGATTTGGCCGGCGATTGAGCCGTTTGGCCGGCCTCTTGGAGCGGAAGCCTTAAGTAGCTTAAGCCTCGCCCGGTATGTACAATATGCGGTCTCCCATACTCACTGCAGACCAGCGAGGTCCCTTTTGCCAGTAACAACCCTAGACCTTAAGGCCCGGCGATTTGTTGCCGGAGCCCAGGAGTTTGCGCGCCTGCTTGGGGCGGGCTGGCTCGGTCTGCGCGATATCTGGCACTACAGACGGCAAGTTGTCGAGGCCATGGTGGTCTTTGGGTCTTCCGCAAGTTTCCTCGTTCTCGCCTCAGGCTTGTTCCTGGGCCTTGTCCTCGCCTTGGAGTGGGGCACCAAGCTGGAACAGTTCGGAGCCAAGCTCCTTATGGGCCAAATCGTGGCCATTGGTGTGGTGCGAGAAATTGGCCCCATGATTACAGGCATTATGGTGGCAGGTCGGACCGGCGCAAAAATGGCCGCCGAAATCGGTTCCATGAAGGTCACCGACCAACTCGATGCCCTTCGAGCTCTGGGAATGGATCCGGTAGCGCGCCTTGTCATGCCGCGTCAGGTTGCGGTCATGATCACCATGTTTCCTTTGACGGTTATGGCCGACGCCCTGGCCATTATTGGCGGGTGGTTTGTGGCCGTGCAGTGGCTCGGCATCAAGAGCAACTACTTCTGGTCTTCCGCCTTAGACAGTCTCACCTTCAAAGACTTGGCCGTCGGCTACTGCAAGCCCCTGTTCTTTGGCTACATCATTGCATCGATCAGCGCCTACTACGGGATGACCACCAAAGGTGGGGCCGCCGGAGTTGGAGACAGCGCCACCAAGGCTGTCATGTACAGCTCGCTGAGCATTCTTATTGTCGACTTTATTCTGGGCAAGCTCGTGCTTGCGTTGTTCGGTTAAACCATGGCCGAGTTCATTGCCACCCCCGACGAGAACGCGACCTACGCCATCGAGCTTGAAGATGTCACGCTCCAGTTTGGAGAGGATCAACCGGTCCTTGAAGGTTGCAACCTGCGCATCCCCAAGGGGGAAACCAAGGTCATTCTGGGGCGAAGCGGGGCGGGGAAAAGCACGATCCTAAAACTTGCCCTCGGCTTGTTGCGACCAACCAAAGGAACCGTAAAAGCTTTAGGCGTTGATATCACCAACCTGGGCGAACGTAATCTTCGAGACATTCGCCATCACATGGGCATCGTGTTTCAAGGAGGCGCTCTCTTCGACTCCCTCACCGTTGCTCAAAATGTCGGCTTCTGTATGTTGGAGAACCATCATATGTCCATGGCCGAGGTTGAGCCTGCGATACGAAGTCGACTGGAGTATGTGGAACTCGAAGGCGCCTACAATCTCATGCCTTCCGAGCTCTCCGGAGGCATGAAAAAGCGCGCTGCCATTGCTAGAGCGGTGATGTGCGAGCCCCAGGTGATGCTTTATGATGAGGCCACTTCCGGGCTTGATCCCATCGCCACACGACGCATGAACCGCCTGATCAACCGTCTGCGCGACGATCTCCACGTAACCTCGGTTGTGGTGACCCACATTCTGGAAGATGCGGCGGCGGTGGCCGACTCTGTTGCGATGTTGAGACACGGCAAAATTATTTTTGATGGTACGCCAGAGGAGATAAGAAATTGTCCCGACCCATTTGTTCAAGAATTCATTTCAGGCAAGGAAAAAGAAAATGAGTGAGCCCACTCCAGCCTGGCGCAACCTAAAACTTGGCGTCTTCTTTCTCTTAGGTCTTGTTGTATTCATGGGGTCGCTCTTCATTGTGGGTACGAATCAGCATTTATTTCGCGGAAAGTACGACCTCAAACTCTACCTCGACAACGCTCAAGGGTTGAATCGAGGGGCCATGATTGCTCTGTCGGGATTGCAAATCGGCCGCGTTAAAGATCTCACTTTTGCTAACCGCGACTCCATCCTCGCCATTGAGGTTTTGCTCAACATCGAAAAGCGATACCAGGAACGCATCACACCCTCGTCTATGGCCACCATTCGGACCCAAGGGGTCTTGGGGGACAAGTTTGTCGATATCAGCCTCGGCAACCCCAATGAAGATTTCCTCAGAGATGGAGATGAAATCATTGTTCGTGGCTCCATCGACTGGACGTCTACCTTTGAACGCGGGGTTGGCATCCTCGACGACCTCAGTCTCTTTGTAACCGAAGCGTCCAAGACCATGCAGAAGTTGAACCAGGGGGACGGCAGCCTGGGACAGATTCTTGGTGACCCCACCTTGGCCAAGGATCTCCACGAACTCATTTCCGGTCTGAACTCGGTTACCCGCAAGATGGATGAAGGGAATGGAACCCTGGCCCGACTTATCAAAGATCCCTCCACCCTCCAAAAAGTGGACGACATTTTAGACCGCGTAGACCGCGTGGCCACCGAGGCCGAAGAGGGGTCAGGAGTTCTCAATCGCCTGATCTATGACGAGTCCCTTGGAACGCGACTGGAGGGGGTCCTTGTCGACTCCGAGAATCTCATTGATGCCATTCACCATGAAGGCACAACCGGGAAACTCATTAGCGATGAGTCTCTCTACAACGACCTTCAGCTTTCGCT
>JABDJR010000238.1 GCA_013003415.1 Candidatus Eiseniibacteriota bacterium
GTCCATCAATCCTCCCCGGTCTCCGGCGTTAAAGAGCTCGAGAAGTTCGCTTAGGCGCTCTGCCGGAGGCGTGTTGGGAAGCTCCACCGCAGCGGTGCCAAAACTGGGGGCCACATTCATAGAACAACACAGTACAAGACAGAGAAAAGCGATCGGTAGAAAGTCTCTCATGGGTTGCGGCGCCTCCAATTCTCAGGTTGCTTCCAGAGTTTCATGATTTCTAAACTGAGTTAATAGATCACTCGACGAGTAGGGAACCAAGCCTATTTCTGGTATGCGTTCCGCGATGTGTTTAGATCGCCCACCAGCTTGTCGAGCCCTTCCTCGGTCGTTGCATAGTTCGCGATGCAGGCCCTGATGGTAAGAACATTCTCAATGGGGTAGGTCGAGATCCAGGCCTTCCCCTCCCCAACAATTTCCGCCGCCAGAGATTCCGCGAACTGGGGATCTTCGGCAAATCTCTCATCACTGAAGCACACTACGGGAAGGTCCGTTTCATTGTAGATCTTCCAATTGTTCTGAAGAAGCTTCTGTCTTAAGGTGCTCCCAAGCTCAATCTGCCCGAGAACCGTCTCCTCATAGCCCTTCCATCCAAAAACTAAGAGAGGCAAGTAGAGCTTCAATCCAATGAACCTCCGCGACCACTGAATCGAGTGCCCAAATGAACCGAGTTCCTGAATGTGGGTCTCATCGTTCGGCATGTAGTCTGCACTTATACCAAATGTCTGCCACAAAATCTGCTTATGGCGGGTGAGGAACAAGCTGGTCGCCATGGGTACAGATAACCATTTATGCGCATCAAAGGTTATGGAATCAGCCAGTTCGATGCCAGCGACCAGGTGCTTGTAGTCTTTGGTCAGAACGACGGCCCCGCCATAGGCCGCGTCGGCGTGTAGCCAGCAGTTGTGTTCTGAGGCGATGTGAGCGAGCTTTTGAATCGGGTCAATGGCACCGCTTCCGGTTGTCCCGGTGGTGGCCACAATCATGAGGGGTTCAAAGCCACGACTCTTGTCCTTGGCAATCTGGTCTTCCAGCGCCTCTGGAATCATCTGTTGTTTCTCATCCGCCTCTATGTGGCTTACGCAGGTAGACCCAAGGCCGCATATCCTCGCCGATTTGATGATGGTGTGATGGCTTTCTGCCGAACAGTAAATCCTGATTCTCCGGGGCAAGGCATGGACCCCGTCTTCTGAAAACTTAGGATACTTGGAGTGGATGGCGCTCAAGAGGGCGGTCAGGTTCGCTTCTGCCCCACCCGCGGTGAACACTCCATCCACACTTTCTCTGGGGTAGCCAAACTTAACGCCGACTTCCTGGACAAGTTTGCTCTCGACCTCAGTGGCGAAGGGAGCGTGACTCCATGCAGCGAGCTGCGGATTGAAGGTCGCCGTAATCGCATCCGCAAGAATCGAAGGGAAATTGGGACGCGGGTTGAAGAGGCCAAAGTAATCGGGATGTGGGGTGTGAACTGCGTGTTTCCTCAGGCCGCTGATGACGTGGTTTAGGGCCTCATCGAGTTCAACCGTCTTCTCAAAGCCTGTCACCAAATCGGACACCACTTCTTCTCGGCTCGACTCGCCCGAGACAGGAATGTCTTCCGTGTTTTCGTAGAAATCCTCCAGCATGTCGATACAGGACTTCCATGCATTGGTGCGTTGTTCTTTTTCAAGATCGAAGTGCATTGATTGCTTCCTACATCCTTACTCAAAAGTGATATGAAAGTGCGAGAAAGTGTATCCCTTCGGGCACCGATTGTAACTCGCTTCGGCCTGCCGCAGCAGTATACTGAATTGGACCCAGTCACTCGACCGGGCCCATGCTATTCGTGTGAGCAGTTTCTAGTGGGGAGAGAACCATGAAACGATTCAGCACTTATCTTACTGTTCTTCTTGCTTTCGTCGTAGCCGTCAGTCCGGCTACCGCCCAGGAAGTTCATCGACTTATCAACGGCCACTGGTACAACGGCTCAACATTTGTCGCTTCCGAGTTCTTTGTGGTGAATGGAGTTCTGCAAAGCGATCACTCGGGTGAAGCTCAGACCGTCGACCTGCAAGGAGCTTATGTGGTTCCCGGTTATGGGAACGCCCACACCCATGGTATTGGCAACAACGACTTCGATACGGAGAGCAACAACCTCCTGGGGCGAGGTGTCTTCTACGTAGCCAACCCCAATAGCATTGGATCAAGGTCGGCGGAGGCTCGGGAAATGGCGGCCTCTCCACTAAACGTCGATGCTCTTTTTGCGAACGGCGGTCTCACTTCCTCCGGCGGGCATCCTTCCCAAATCTTTGAAAGATACCCCGACTCCAAAGCCATGGACGGAGATGCCTATTTCTCAATCGACTCCATGGACGATCTTGAGCAACGTTGGCCCGAAGTTCTTGGCGGAAACCCCGATTTCATCAAGGTCTACCTTGAGAGGTCCGAATTCCATGAAAAGCGAAAACACGATCTTGCGTACTACGGAAAACGCGGCCTCGACCCCAAACTGATCGCTCCTATTGTGGAAAAGGCCCACGCAGCCGGGCTACGTGTGGCGGCTCACGTGACTTCACGACATGACGTCGATGTGGCCCTTAAGGCGGGAGTCGATGAACTTGCCCATCTCCCCTTGGAGAAGCTGAAACCCGAAGATGCAAAACGGGCGGCCAAGAATGGAACCACCATTGTGACGACGACTCTTAGTCACCGACCTTCCGATGGCGTTCATGACCTCGACGCTCTACACAAGTCTAACCTTAAGCTCCTCCTCGAGGCGGGAGCCCATGTTGTTCTGGGTACGGACAGCCACGCCACCGTAGTCGATGAGGTTCTTGAGATTGCCTCCCTCGATGTATTCCCCGAGGAAGCTCTTCTTCGTACGCTTGTTGTTGATACACCGCGTTGGCTTTTCCCGAATCGCGATTTGGGTTCATTGAAGTCCGGAGCTCGTGCCGATTTCGTCGCCTTGGAGTCCAATCCTCTTGAGGATCTTCGGGCACTCAAGTCCATCACGCACGTGTACAAAGGTGGCCACCCTGTCGAACTGCAAACCGCATCCGAAGATGAGAAAGAAGGCATTGGCCAGCATCTTGTTCACACGATCATGTCGAAAGGGGTTGATGCGGCTATTGAGGAATACCAACGCTTAAGGAACGAGGAGTCCGAGGAGTGGGACTTTAGTGAAGGCCAGCTCAATGCCTTGGGCTACGCCATGATGCAGCACGGAAAGCTTACCGAGGCCACCAAGATTTTTCAGCTTAACTGCGATCAATACCCTGAGTCTGCCAACGTTTGGGATAGCCTAGCCGAGTCTTACATGGAGCGTGGCGAGAACGAGGCTGCCATCAAGCACTACGAAAAGTCTCTGGACCTCAACCCCGACAATGAGAACGCCTTAGCAAAACTGAGACTCTTGAGAAAAAGGTAAATAAGCCCAAATGAAAAGATCTGCCAGGACCTGCGGTCACACTTCCGTTCAGGCCACGTATTGCGTGTACTATGAAGACTCCCTACGTTAACCCAGTTGGAATCACGGTCTACCCTGAGAGTTTCTCCCGTGGAAATGAGAAACGATCCCTCCGCGTGCGGATCGGGGCTGCGATTATGCTCGCGCTGTTTACGTTCGTGGTCGTTACAACCACCGTCGTAACCGTGGGAAGCTACTGCCTCACCAGCCATGGCGGAGACACCAGAACGTTAACCCTCCCCTCCTAGCAAACCCTCCTGGGTAGGCACAGCTCGCGCGATCTTCTAGCCGCGATCTTGAGCAAAGAAAAAGGCGACCCTCGGGTCGCCTTTTTTAAATTTAGCTGATCAGCCGTTTTCTATTAATGGAGCTGGATCAATTTCCGGATGCCGCTCCAGGTGGTTTGCTCGGTAGGTACCGGGCAAGGAAGCGGGCAATCGCCGATAATGTTACCCTCGCAAACATTTTGACCGTTCTTAACAAGAACGATCGGAAGATTACCCATCACTGGGGCAACACTTGTATAAAAGCAGAGGGTCGCAGAACCCGTATTCCCAGCTTCGCAACCATTAGTATCGAGGGCATCCCACTTAATAACCGGGTCGGTAAACCCAATGGAGGGATCGCCTTGGCAGTTGAACTCTCCTTCAAAGTCGAAGTTGCAGTTCCCAGGCTCACCGCCGCTTCCTGTCCCGGCCGGAGTATCAAAGAACCAACCTTGGGCACAGGCGATGGCGGAGCAGGCGCCAAAACCACAATCTAAGGTGGCGTGGCTCAAGCCTTGTGGCGTGTCCCAGTTAATGATGACGGTATATTTGTACAAACCATCAAACGGACCGCCGACTTGCTGCGTTGCGGTAATCG
>JABDJR010000242.1 GCA_013003415.1 Candidatus Eiseniibacteriota bacterium
GTCTACATGGGTGCCGAAGACATTCAGAGGCAGGAGCTCAATTTCTTCCGCATGCAGCTGATGGGGGCCAAAGTAGTGCCTGTCACCTCGGGAACCAAGACTCTGAAAGATGCCACCAATGAAGCGATTCGCGATTGGGTCACGAACGTCAACGACACCCACTACATCATCGGCTCGGTGGTGGGGCCGCATCCTTATCCCCTGATGGTTCGCGACTTCCAAGCCATCTTAGGCCGCGAGGCACGTCAGCAAATTCTGGAGCAAACCGGCAAGCTGCCTTCGGTGGCCATCGCCTGTGTCGGAGGCGGAAGCAACGCCATGGGGCTTTTTCATGCTTTTCGCGATGACGAAGAGGTCCGTCTGGTGGGAGTCGAAGCGGGAGGAGAAAGCTACGATCTTGGGCACCATGCCGCCTCCCTTTCCTTTGGAGACCCTGGAGTCCTTCATGGTTCGCGCTCGTTTCTGCTGCAGGACCAGGACGGTCAGGTGGCGCCGGCTCATTCCGTTTCCGCCGGACTCGACTACCCTGGAGTGGGTCCCGAGCACGCCTACCTGAAGAGCATTCAACGGGCGGAGTACATCGCGGTGGGAGACAGCGAAGCGCTTGAAGCTTGTCGGCAGGTTTCCGAACTCGAGGGAATCATTCCTGCCCTTGAGACGGCTCACGCGTTGGCGGGTTTGAATCGGCTGGCTAAAGATTTACCATCCGACGCTTCCGCCCTGGTCTGTTTTTCAGGGCGAGGCGACAAGGACATGAGTCGTCTTTCCAAGTTGATTGAGGTTTAGCATGCATCGTTTAGAAAGGCTGGCTAAGACGGCCGGTACGTCGCCTTGGGTGATTCCTTACCTCACTGCAGGCTATCCCGCGAAGGAGGAAACTCTCGATCTTCTGAGGGCTCTTGAACGTGGCGGGGCCGATGCGATTGAAGTCGGACTTCCTTTTAGCGATCCTCTAGCCGACGGTCCCGTGATTCAGGCGACCTCCCAGGCGTCTTTGGACGGAGGAACCACGACGGCCTGGATTCTTGAAACGGTGGCTGCCTTTCGCCGGGAATCCGATTTGCCCATCCTGGTCATGGGTTATCTCAACCCTATGATGCGATTCGGTTTGGAGGCCTTCTTTGAGAAAGCTTCTGAAGTTGGGGTGGATGGGTTGATCGTCCCCGATGTCCCCCCCGAGGAGGCCAAACCGCTCCAAAGCATGGCGGACAAAGCCAACCTTTCCTGGGTCTTCCTTGCCGCGCCTACCAGTGGCGTTCAACGCTTGAAGCAGGTTGATGCTTGCTCGACGCATTTCAGTTACTGCGTTGCGGTGACGGGGGTCACCGGATCTCGGCAGTCCCTTCCCGACGACATCAAGAATTACCTCGCGGAGGCCAAATCTTCTATGGAGAAACCCTTCGTGGTTGGTTTCGGGATCTCCGAAGCCAAGCATGTCACCCAAGTGTGCCCGCCCGCCGCGGGGGTTGTCGTAGGAAGTGCCCTTTTGAAAGCTATTGGTGAAGCACCCAACCCGGCGAGTCGCGTTCAGGTAGCCGAAGATTTCATGAAAGCTCTCCGCCCATGAGTTCTATTCGGAAGGTTGGTGTCTTAGGTCTTGGGTTAGTTGGAGCCAGTCTTGCCGGTGCGCTTCGCCGCGCTGGAATTGAGGTTGTGGGATGGGATCCGGATTCTGATGCCATCCGATCGCTACGTCGTAAGCGTTGGTTATCAAAAACCGCACTCGATCCAGATCGTATCGAGGGTGACTTTCAGGTGTTGGTCCTCGCCGGCCCCCTCTCCGTGAACGAAAGTTACCTTCGCCTATTGGCCCCACGGAGGTTTTCGTTTACCGTAACGGATGTCGGGAGCGTTAAGACTCCCATCGCAAAACTGGGGAAGAAGCTTCTTGGTTCTTCCTTTGTTCCGGGTCACCCCATGGCGGGGGGGACGGGTTCTGGGTTTTCCTTTGCGACAAAGAACCTCTTCGAAGATCGACCCTGGTCAATTTGCGGTGGGGGAGAGAAACAACAACGACAGGTTAAAAAATTAATTAAGGCGGTGGGGGCACATTGGGTATCGATGACCCCCGAAGGTCACGATCGTACCGTTGCGCAAGTAAGTCATCTTCCCCAAGTTCTTGCTTCCATCCTTGTGTCCCAAACCTCCAAATCGAAAGAACCAGCTCTAGAGCTTACCGGACCAGGCTTCGCCGACTGGGCTCGTCTTGCCGGATCGAATCCTGAGCTGTGGACAGAGATTCTTGACGCCAACAAAACGTCGGTTGTTAAAGAAATCAAAAAACTCGAAAAAGCTTTGGCGCGTCTCCGCACGGAATGGGAACCGCAAAGCACCCTGAAAAAGGGTAAAGAAGGATACGAACGCTGGCAGAACACATCGAAACCGCGTCCATAGCCAACTATCGAAAAGGAAACCGTCTTAACGGTCGGTATGTCGTTCTCGGCAAGATCGGTACCGGTTGGGAAGGTATTACCTACAAAGTGAGGGACCGTTTCGACGGTCGAACGAAGGCGCTAAAGCTGATTACCAACGTACGCCGACGCAAATCCATTTTGAGTCAGGCGAGGGTTTTGGTCCGGTTAAAGCATCCCAACATCATCGACTACTTCAATGTCGACCGGCTCCATGTTGACGGCCAATCTCACTACTTCTTGCTTGTAGACTATCTAGAGGGGCCAAGGCTCTCCGAGGTCATCAAAAAGCACCATCGCAAGCACAAAAAACCAAACTTGTTTTATATGTTGCGCGTGTTCTATCAGATCTGCCGGGGAATGGCCTACGTGCACGATCAGAGAATCCTTCACGATGATCTCCATACCGACAACATCATTGTGACCGGCGATCCCACGCAACCGATTCCCAAGCTCTTCGATTTCTGGGGCACTCAAGGGGCACGTAAAATCAGTCGGCGGTCCTTTGATCTCCAGTGTGCGGGACAGGTTCTCTTTGAATGCATGACCGGAAAAGAAACCTACAAGGCGAAAGACCTGGGGCGCCTCCCGGATGACATCGCAGCCATCATTCGCAGGGCCCACGGCCGAGTGCACAACTACAAATCCTTCCACGAGATCATCGATGATCTGGAAGAACTACGGAGTTGGGACTAACAAGGCCCTCCCCGAAAACATTAGGCAAAGAAAAAACCGGAGCCCTCTGGGGACTCCGGTTTTTCTAAAACCTTTAAACCCGGTTTAGGGGTTTTCCTGAGCCTGACGCTCGCGGTCGTCCCATTTCCCAATAATGGATTGGTACCAGGGGCGATCATCGATTCGCGTGGCAATTTCGCGGTTGAGCGAGTCTTGTTCAGCCGCCACAAAGTTCACAAACGTGGTGTGGTGGGTGAGTAGCTTATCCATTTCGGTGAATTTGGTGGTCAGCTGCTCTTCGATCGCTTTGTTGTTGTCCTCGATCTCCTGAGTGATCTTCGCCTGGAAGTCGGTCTGCGCTTTGGCGATGGCGCCGAATCGCGTGTTCACCTCGTTGATGATCTCGACTTTGACTTCGTCGGGGCGGTTGGCATAGGTGGCCAACTCATCGGAGAGTTCAATGTTTCGCTCGGTAAGCTCTTCAATTTTGTCGTTCAACTTGTTGAGCTTACGGTTCACAAACTCGTTTTGCTGCTTGAGCAAACCGAACTGCTTGGGCACGGAAGCTTCCAGGTTCTGGAGTTGAACTTCCATCTCCCGTTGTTTCTGACAACCGCTTAAGCCGAACACGAGGGTTAGCGCGGCCGTTCCCACAATCAATCGTCGCATCATCGTTTGGAGTCTCCTCAAACCGGAAGAGTGGTCCAGTTAAACATAGGTCCAGTTGGACACACTTTCACTCTTTCGAGCCCTTTAGAACAATCTCTAGCAGAACCAACCCGGCATTTAAAAAGTCACTCAAGTGCGCGCTTCCCACTGCCGGATTCCTGGGGGGGATTGGGACTGTCGCCAAGTGACACTCAAGTTTCGCCATAAAGTCTAGAGAGCCGAGAGCGGTAAGTCAAGTCAGGGCCTTAGGGTAGACCCAAACTGTTAGGTGAATGCGGGTATTCCGGTGATTTCCTGGCCCAAAATGAGCGTATGGATGTCGTGGGTACCCTCGTAGGTCTTGACCGATTCAAGATTGGTCATGTGCCGCATAATAGGGTATTCGGTGCTGATTCCGTTGGCTCCCAGGATTTCCCGGGCGCTCCGGGCCACATCGAGGGCCATGGCCACATTATTTCGCTTGGCCATGGAGACTTGGCCGAAGGTGACCTCGCCCCGATCCTTGAGCTGGCCCAGGCGCAGGGCTAAGAGTTGGGCTTTGGCGATCTCGGTGTGCATTTCCGCAAGCTTGGCCTGAACGAGCTGAAAACCGCCGATGGGTCGGTCAAACTGAATCCGAGTCTTGGAGTACTCTACCGCGGTCTCAAAGCAGGCGAGGGCCGCCCCGACCGCACCCCAGGCTATGCCATAGCGCGCCTGAGTGAGACATCCGAGAGCTGCCTTCAAACCTTTGGCTTCCGGCAGGCGATCGGTTTCGGGGACGACCACATCCTGAAGAACGAGCTCGCTGGTCACCGAGGCACGAAGACTCATTTTTCGCTTCATTTCCGGAGCCGAAAATCCTGGAGATTTTGTGTCGACGATGAACCCGTGGATCTTTCCCTCATCATCCTTGGCCCAAACCAACGCGATATCCGCGACCGAACCGTTGGTGATCCACATTTTGGCTCCGTTCAGGGTCCAAGAATCGCCGTTTTGAACCGCGTGGGTCTTCATGCCGGCAGGGTTGGAGCCGAAGTCGGGTTCCGTCAGCCCAAACGCCCCCACCAAAGACCCTTGGGCCAAGCCGGGAAGCCATCGTTGACGCTGGTCTTCGTTGCCATAAGCAAAAATGGGATACATGACGAGGGCGCCTTGCACGGATACAAAGGAACGTAGTCCGCTGTCGCCCCGCTCAAGCTCTTGCATGATGAGACCGTAGGCCGTGTTGCTCATCGCCGCGCAGCCGTACTTTTCCGGAAGGTTGGAGCCGAAGACGCCCAGAGCACCGAGTTCAGGCGTCAACTCATGGGGAAAGGTTCGGTTTTCGAAGTGGGCTTCGATGTTGGGGAGAATCTTTGCGCCTACGAAGTCGCGGACGGCATCCCGGGCCATGCGCTCTTCTTCCGTGAAGAAGGTTTCTGTATTGAAGTAGTCGTAGATCGAGCTCATAGGTTCCCCGGGGCTTATGCCGTTTGGAACTTAGTAGGGGTAGGTGTCTCGTTGCTCTTGGTCTTGGTCTTTGATGTGATCTTCGGGTGAATCCGGACCGGGATCATTCTCGACGTTGACGGAGACGGACGACTCGGAATCGAACTCGTCTTCGAAGTAATCATCGTCGTCTTCGTAATCGCTGAGCCCTTCCGGGTGCCCATTGGACTCTACTTCGAGCATGTCGCAAACGTCGGTGCGTTCCCGATTGAGAATAAGAACTCGATAGCCGTCGGAGCGTTGTTCCTTACGGAGAACACCTTCTTCTATAGCTTGGGCGACAAAGTCACGGGCTTCTTCTTCGGCCATGCCGGGAAACTCGATGGACGTGGTCATGGCGGCAGCCACGTATTTAAAGGTGATGAAGGGTTTAGATCGTTCCAGCCGATCGACGAACCGAACAAAAGAATCGCGTTTTTGCTCTGCGGCAACGGGTTCAAATTCAAGCGGATCGAAGTTGCCCGCAGCGGCCTCAATGAGATCGTTACTGACCGAGCCGCGAACGCCTCCAATCGTGACGTTCTTTCCGTAGCGATTGCGGATCATGGTGACCATACGGATAAATCGCCGGTCGCCCGTCATGAGCAGGAAGGTTTCGACGTGGGGTCGATCGAGAAGCGTTTCAAAAATATCGACCTGCATCTCAAGATCGGAGCCGCTACGAGAGCGTTCGCCAACCTGTAGGGACGACACGTTCACCGCCATAATGC
>JABDJR010000269.1 GCA_013003415.1 Candidatus Eiseniibacteriota bacterium
GTGGAACGACGGCTGGACTGCAGGTTGTTTTCATTTCTGAGAAGCGTTTTGACCGTATCCGTCATCTGGGCGCCTTTGGCGGTCCAGGCAGCTACCTTTTCGCGGTCGACATTGATCACAACCGGATCTTCAAGCGGGTTGTAGTAGCCGATGTCTTCGATGCTGCGGCTGTCGCGAGCGTTGCGCGAATCTGTGACCACAACGCGATAAAAGGCGCGTTTCTTACTTCCCGAGCGTTTAAGTCGAATCTTAACCGACACTGTTTGTACCTATCTTTCTTTCAGGTTTAGCGAGCCCTCTGGCTCTTTTCATGAGTGCCTCAGAAGGGAAGAGGCAACTTCATTCCTTTTCCACCACGCTTCCCAAGCATTTTCATCATTTTCTGCGCATCGCGGAACTGCTTGAGAAGCTGATTCACTTCTTGAATCGATGTTCCACTTCCGCGTGCGATTCTCTTGCGTCGACTGCCATTAATAATCGTCGGGGTTTCACGTTCTCCCCGCGTCATTGATTGAATAATGGCCTCGATCCGCCCCATGGCTTTGTCGTCAATAGACATTCCAGAGAGCTTGTTCCCAACACCGGGGATCATTTTCAAAATATCTTCGAGAGGCCCCATCTTTTTGATCTGCTGCATTTGCGTCAAAAAGTCCTCAAGCGAGAATTGCTGCTTGCGCAGTTTCTCGGCCATCTTCATGGCTTCGTCTTGGTCGACAACTTCTTGTGCCTTCTCAACCAGAGTGAGCACATCGCCCATACCAAGGATTCTTGAGGCCATCCGATCGGGATGGAACTCCTCTAAAGCGTCGGATTTCTCTCCGACACCCACAAACTTAATGGGTACGCCCGTAACATGGCGCATGGACAAAGCCGCGCCACCGCGGGCATCTCCGTCCATTTTGGTGAGGACCGCCCCCGTAAGCCCAAGCTTCTCATTGAAGCTCTCGGCCACGTTAACCGCGTCCTGACCGGTCAGCCCATCGACCACCAACAGCGTTTCGTGAGGCTTTACATCGCTCTCGATCTGTTGGAGCTCGCCCATGAGCTCATCATCAATATGTAACCGTCCCGCCGTATCGAGGATAACCACGTCAAAACCACGGTTATTCGCTTCCTCGACCCCGGCACGACAAATCTTTACCGCATCGTCGATGCGCTGAATAAACACTTCGACGCCAACGCCTTCTCCAACCACCTTGAGCTGATCCATAGCTGCCGGCCGATACACATCGGCCGCAACCAACAGCACGCGTCTTCCCGACTTCTTAATGCGTTGGGCTAACTTTCCGCAAAGCGTGGTCTTACCCGCCCCTTGCAAACCCACCACCATCAGAACGGTGGGCGGCGAGTCTGCTTTGGCGAGAGGTACTAGCTCTCCCCCAAGAAGGCCAACCAACTCTTCGTGAACAATCTTCACGACCTGTTGGCCGGGGTTGAGTCCTTTGAGGACTTCTTGCCCGGAGGCCTTCTCTTCGACCCGCTTAATAAAGTCTTTGGCTACCTTAAAGTTAACGTCGGCTTCGAGCAGAGCTCGCCGCACCTCGCGAAGACCTTCTTTGATGTTCTCTGGTGTGAGAACACCCCGACCGCGCAGTTTCTTAAACGCGCCTTCTAGTTTTTGTGAGAGATCTTCAAACATTCGCCGTAACTTACGCCTTTTCTTGGGCTAAGGCCCTTTCGACAAAACGGACGAAGATCTTACAGAAACGGTGGGGCTTTGGCAAGGGTTTTCTAGGGGCGGGGAGTGAGGCAATCCATTGTCTACCATGAGGTTAGAAACGCGAGTCTACTAGATCTTGAGCCTCGAGGTCCATCCCTCCGAGCCTTGGTCGACCAGCCTAGCCGGTAGCGGAGGCCCGGAAGGTATTCCGGTAGGCCCTGGGCGAGGTTCCCAGGGTGCGTCGGAAGTGGAACCTCAGGAGTTGGGATGACCCGAAACCACACTGACTGGCAATGTGCTCCACATCGTGATCGGAAGTTTCGAGAAGTTGTTGGGCGCGAAAGGTGCGCTCTCGAAGGAGCCATCGATGGGGGCTTGTCCCCGTTTCTTTGATGAACCGACGCGAAAGGGTTCGTGGGCTCAAGTGAAAATGCTTGGCCACACTTTCCACCGTGTGTTCTTGATCGAGGTTGGAACGGAGCCAATCGAGTATCTCGGACATGGAATCCTTGGCAGGCTTGGCCATGGGAGACGCAATGAACTGGGCTTGCCCTCCTTCGCGATGAGGAGGAACCACCATGCGGCGCGCAAGCGCGTTGGCAACCTCGGCGCCAAAATCCTGACGCACCACGAACAAACTGAGATCAATGGCGGCCGCACTCCCGGCGGCGGTCATGATGCTTTGTTCTTTCACATAGAGAAGGTCTCGCTCTACGAGGATTTGAGGGTATTGGCGCGTTAGCTCTTCCGTGTAGCGCCAGTGGGTGGTTGCTTTCTTCCCATCTAGAAGGCCCGAGGCGGCCAGAACGAACACTCCTGAGCAAAACGATAGAATCCTTGCCCCGTTCTTGTGCGCCTTCACTAAAGCGTTGAGTAGCCTTTGAGGGGGCTTTTCGCTGAGGTCTCGCCAACCGGGAAGAACAATGGTCCCGGCATCGTTCAGCTGGCGAAGATTGGTGGAAGCTTGGACCTGAATCCCCCCCTGGGCCTTAATGGGAACGGGGTCGATGGAAACGGTCTTGAAAAGGTACGGCTTTGGAAGTTCTTTCCGCCCTGTTCCAAACACTTCAACCGCAACTGCATATTCGAACGTGCAAAGCTGGTTGTAGACAACGGCCACAACCTTACGCGGGTTCAGTTTTGTTGCTCGTTTTGAACTTGTTGCAGGACTCATAGGGAGACTCTCCAAAGTAGGCAAATCTTGTTTGGCACGATCTTATCATATATTGTCATTTCTGCCACTTCTTTCAAATCCCATCACCGCCTAGAATTGTCTTCCATCACCCTTAGAAACGGAGGTTCCCCATGAAAACACGCTCCTTGGTGGCAGGCATTCCCGCCGCCGACTCCGCCAGCGCCCTTCAGCACTTTCAAGCCAGATTGACCTTTGAAACCGATTGCTGGGACGTGCACTATGCGATGAACCATGGAGACCCGGACTTCGTGGTCCTCGATGTTCGGGCCGAAGAGTTTTATGAAGCGGGCCACGTTCCCGGTGCGATCAGCCTTCCCCATCCCAAGATGACAAAGACCCGCATGGACGAGTTTCCGGAAGATACCTTGTTCGTTGTTTACTGCGCGGGCCCTCATTGCAATGGAGCGAACCGAGCCGCCATCAAGTTGGCACGCCTGGGTCGACCGGTTAAGGAAATGATCGGTGGGGTTGAAGGTTGGAAAGACGAGGGCTTCGACCTCGCCTAGCTATTGCACTTTTGGCATTGTAAGGAACCCTATGAAAACAGAATACAAAACTAGATCTGTACGATTCTTAAAGCTCGTGGAGTACAAAGGCTGGACCATTAAGGTCCACGGGGTGCGTTTTGGTGGCGAGCGTCCCGACGAAAGCATTGTTCAGGAGGTTCTGGAAAAACTCCCGGCAAAGCTTCCCCAGCCTGCGGTAACCGATGCGCGCTATGGCGCTGCCATTCTCATTATTCACCAAGGCATGGACGCAAACTGGCTCCTCCTAGGACACTGGCGAGACGGGGAAATTCTGGAACAGCACCTGTACAGGTCCTCGTTGGAGAATCCGGGCGAGATTGAGGATGTTTCAGACTGGAACCTCGTCGGCTGCACCTGGGAGATGGCGGTGCAAGCCTTCGAACGGGACGCTTGGGTAGAGAAGGTTTTGAAAGCTGGTGTGAAACCCGATCTTACCCCCTACTTTGAACAACACATGAACGCCGAGGTCTAAGGCGTACGCCAACATGCAAGGAAAGGTGCCGAGTGGAAGCAAAAACCCCAAAGGAATGGACGATTCGGAGCGCAAGAGTCGAGGATATCGACGACCTTGTCGCCATGTGTCATGAACACGCCCTCTACGAAAAGGCCAACTACACGTTCGACGGCAAAAAAGAAGCTCTGCGCACCCATCTCTTTGGTCCGGATCCAGCCTGCTATTGCTTAGTCGCCGAAACCAGCTCGGGACTTATTGGCTACACGACCTACATGAAACAATTCTCTACTTGGGATGCCTACTACTACGTCTACATGTGTTGCCTCTTCCTGCGACCGGAGGCCCGTGGTTTAAGCATTGGCTTAGAGCTCATGGACCGTATCAAAGATTACGCGCAGGCAAACGGATGCCCGGAGATCCAGTGGCAAACGCCGGTTCATAACTCGCGTGCCATTTCCTTCTACGACCGTAACGGCGGTGTTTCCTTAGACAAGAAGAGATACACGCTCACGCTTTAGTCTGGTCGGCGCACGCCATCGCCCAAACGAGTTGCCGCATCTTCTCCTCCATGGCAAAGTGTCCTTCACACTTGAAGGAGGCCTCATGGATCGGCGTGAATTTCTGAAGAACTCGGCTATTGCGGCCACGGTTGGTGCAACCACCGGCCCCTTGGTGGCCTGCTCCCAAAACAACGAGCAGGGCGACTCGCCCAACGTGGTTACGCAGCCGAATGTCCAATGGCGGTTGGCATCCTCTTTCCCCCGCGGCCTCGATACGATCTATGGCGCGGCCGAGGTTTTAAGCGAACGCGTTGAAGCCATGAGTGGCGGCAAGTTCAAGATCCGCGTGTACCCGGCCGGTGAAATGGTACCTGCTCTGCAGGTCATGGATGCGGTGCAGCAAGGCACGCTTCAGGTGGGACAAACCGCAAGCTACTATTTTGTGGGAAAGAACCCCGCCTTGGCTTTCGACACCTGCGTGCCCTTCGGGCTAACCGCACGACAACAAGCAGCCTGGCTTCACGAGGCCGGCGGCCTTGAACTCATGAATGAGATGTTTGCCGACTTCAACATCATTACCTTCCCCTGTGGTAACACCGGAGCTCAAATGGGCGGGCGGTTCAAGAAGGACATCAAC
>JABDJR010000272.1 GCA_013003415.1 Candidatus Eiseniibacteriota bacterium
GGATTCCGTTCAGAAGAGCATCTCTTATGCAAACAGCCAGTCCACTTGCCGTTCCGCCATGGAAAGAATCGCAGTTGATCTCAGAGGGCTCGGCTTTAGCCTCGACCTTGACACGGTGGTTCCCATAGAAACTGCCAGTGAGTATCGCATCACTTTTCTTTCCGACTTGAATTCCAACGGTTCCATTGGCCTTGGTGAGCGCATCACCTACTTCATCGACGACAACACCTCAAACTCACTTGTCTCTGGAAGCCAGAACACTCACGACCGCGTGTTGCGAAGAGTGATCTCAACCGGCTCAAATCCGCTTGCGACACCTCAGGCCAACGCCGGCCAGATCATCGCTTACGGACTGACCCAACGCGACTCAACCGGCACACCGCATGCACAAGCCCTCTTTAAGTATCTTTCTCCTACGGGGACGAATCTCATGGGCACAAGCTATGACCCGGACGGTGCGGTTTACGGCAAAACGGTTGAAGATTCCAACTTAGGAAAACCGGTTGGAAGTGGTGCGACTCAAGTCAAAACCATCTTCGTCAACATGGTGATCGACTCCGAGAAGTTCGATAACAAATCCGGAAGGTTTCCCAGCATTTCCATCGTTGGCTCGGTGACTCCTCGAAACTTGTAACCAGAATGAAGTTGCTCTCATGAAGCCTCACACTAATAAGCCATTAAGCACTGGCAACCCATCACCAGCAAGCAATGAGAGGGGTAGTTCTCTTCTCATTGCGATCATGATCCTTTTTGTCTTGGGACTCATGGGCACTCTTTTTCTAAAGCGCGCCACGACCGAGACCCAGTCTTCGGGCACTCAAGAGCGCTCGACTAAGGCCTTCTTCTATGCCGAAGCAGGTATCTCCGAAGCCTTTGCGCGCATGGAACTGCCCCCCGCAGATTCGAATCATGTGGCGATGGTAAAACTTCCCGGTTGGGGCGCCTACTTGGTGCAAAACCTGGGCGACTCTAGCCAGGATCCCGATCGCGCTGACCAACTTTCGGATGGGCTTGATAACGACTTAGACGGCACCATCGACGAAATGAATGAGCAGTACCCTGAAATTCTTAGCCAACAAAGTGGGAACGTCGACTACCCGTGGGTAAAGGTTCGGCACCGCCTCACCAACACAGGACAAATTGCATCCAGCGGTACCGGAACTATTGTGGTGGTTACCGCGATGGGAAAAACCGGTGTCGAGACCCGTACGGTTCAGATTGAGGGTGTTACCGACAATCCCATCTGGATGGAGTGGGCCATGTTTGGTGTGGACTTCACTCAAACCACGGGTTCGGGTGATGTCCATGGTCCTGTTGGAAGCAACGGGGATATTTACTCGAATGGCGATATTTTCGGCCCCGCTTTTGCCGGGGGAACCGTAAGTAATCACGCCTACGTAACCGGCGACATTACCGAGGGAATGTCCCCCCTAAGCCTTCCCGACGTGGATTGCCCAACCACGCCTTACGGACCCGCCCCAACGGGTCCCGGGGTTTCTTTTAACGCCACAACGGGAGACCTTTCGATCCACGGTGGCGCAACTTCCACCTTTCCAGCCGGCACCTACTACTTTAGAAATTTCACCAAGACCGGAACCGGGCACATGGAGATCGCGGTAGGCGACGAAGTTGAGATTTTCATTAGCGAAGACATGCAATTGACCGGCAATGGGTTCTACAACTTGAACAATGTGGCCGCCAACCTAAAAATCTGGGGTTGTGGGACAGATTCGGATACCTGGAACATATCCGGGAGCAATACATCCTATCTCATCGTGTATGCCCCGCATCACCCGATCCGATTGAATGGCAGTGGTGATTTGCGTGGTTCGGTGATCGGCTACAGCATTGACAAGATTGGATCGGGAGATGTGATCTTTGACAACGGAGCGTCGGGATCCGGTAGTAGCTATGCCAGAGCTTCCTGGCGCGAGCTGTAGACCCTTAAACTTCCCCGCTGTTTTCTAGACCCCTTCCGCCAACAATTCGTCGATCTCGACGGGATCTTCCACCGTCTTCTTGTGATCCTTCGCAATCAGCATGTAGATGGACGGCACCACAAACAGAGTGAAGATTGTTCCGATAAACATCCCGCCCACCAGCACCAAGCCAATGGAGTTACGAGCTGCGGCACCCGGCCCACTCACCAAAATCAGCGGGAAGTGACCGGCGACCGTGGCCGCGCTGGTCATGAGAATAGGACGTAGACGCGTCATGGACGCCTCAAGAATGGCCTGACGTTTGGGAACGCCACGCTCTTGAAGCACGTTGGCGAACTCCACCATCAGAATCCCGTTCTTGGAAATTAGACCAATGAGCGTGACCAACCCCACCTGTGAATAGATATTCAGCGTGGTGGTCCACCCGTTCGTCCAAAACGGTGTATTCGGATCGGGAATTTTGAGGAAGGTAAAGATGAGCGCGCCAAACATGGCCAAGGGCACGCAACCCACCAGGATCACGAAGGGATCGCGGAAGCTGTTGAACTGAGCCGCCAGCACCAAGAAGATCAGCACCACCGCCAGGCCGAAGGTAGCAACGAACTTACT
>JABDJR010000275.1 GCA_013003415.1 Candidatus Eiseniibacteriota bacterium
CGAAGTTGTCTGTGAGGTCGAGGCGAAGCTGCTCAATGCCTTGGGTGTCCCGGATGCGGAGCAAGATGCCACGGAAAGCAAACAACTGGGTAATGTCAATGCCCGCCGGATCTTCCAAGACGATCTCAATCGTCTGGCCGGGGATGGCCACTTCGGATGGAAGCTGGAACACCGCCTCGGGCCCGGTGGAGTCTGAAGGTGAGAAACCTTCCCCACCCACCGCAAGAGGAGCTAAAGAACCCAGCGCGTCCCAGGTTTCTCCCCAAGCGTAAGAACGAATACGACCATCACTTCCTTCGCGAAGCGAAAGCGGTACTACAAAATCAACGGAGGCCTCGCCGGCTACGACCTCGGCCAATCCCCTATATAGATTCGATCCTGTTCTCAGGTAAGTCGTGCGCGTCGTCTGGCCCCGAGAGTTGGTAAAAACGGCTTCCCGTGCCTCGCGGGCATCCTGGGCTCGCACATCGACAACCCCGTCCACCGGGTCTCCATCGATCGAAAGCGACATGAAGACCGTATCTCCGCGATTCATTTCCGTCGGACCGTCCACGACCATGGCACGTTCAGGTACAGAGGGGCGACTAGCGGGGTCGCCGATACAAACGTACTTAATATTTCCGTCCGCAGTCCCCCGCTTCGCGTCCATGAGGGCCACCCCAACCGGCGCCGGGCTGGTCGGTTCACCTGGAAACATGTGCTCGTAAAAGCGTTGGTTGAGATTTGCATTCGCCCCGGAGAAGGTGATGCTCGTTGCCACCATGCTGGCAAGAGCCCCTCCCGCGGGCGCTTTGAACAAGCCCTCGCCTAGCCCTTCCCCAAGAGGCTTTCCAAACTTGCCGACACTACAAGAAAACGCTCCGAAAACAGGATAGCGACCGTCGTTACCAAGCAAAGGGATATCGACCTGATCGAACACATGCTCGTCGGCCAAAACCACATCGGCTCCGTGACCGATGTAATTCACAGCCCAAGCCCCCTCGGTCCAGGTCGTCAAGAGCGCACGCTTGGCATCGGGTTTAGAGTCGACAATGCAGTCTTCGCCGTATTCCCAGAGGTAGACTTTGTCACGATCAAAAGCTTGAGGAATGGACGTGTCGACGCGCTCGGTTTGCGTCATATGGTTTAGCGCAATGGAGTCGTCGCTTCGCCCCTGA
This sequence comes from Candidatus Eiseniibacteriota bacterium, assembly GCA_013003415.1. Lineage (GTDB taxonomy): Bacteria > Eisenbacteria > RBG-16-71-46 > JABDJR01 > JABDJR01 > JABDJR01. Next base: position 1,158 of record JABDJR010000275.1, read on the forward strand.
CAAGCATCATCAGCTACGAGAATGACCTTGTTTCTCCACGGGCCGCGATCAGGATTCTCTTCATTCCTAATAATCTTGTCTCGAACGAGGGTTCTTGCCTCGGCGGCGGTTCGAACTGTGATTCTGCCCAGGTATAGGTCTGTAGAGGTATCTGTTAGTCCGTCGAAGCGTGCAAGCGGGTCGTCAGAAACGTATTGGACGTTTCCAAAACGGATGAAGTTGATCGAGTCGCGGTTGTCTTGCCACGAGGTTACATAGTCAAGAACGCCCGTCCCCTGGTTGTCTCTTGGATCTTGCGTGTGATCGCCTAGAAACACGCAGTAGGCTAAGGGGTCCGCGCCGGCTCCGCCGTAGTATCGGAACGCGTACTCTAGGAAATAGCGAATGGCCGCAGGATCCTTCATACCGTAGCTAAACTCGTCATAGACATCACTCACGTTTACCACACGCACATGTGCGGGGCGTTCCTCGGTAACGCCGTAAAGGTGATCTCTCCGCCAGTCCGCAAGCATGTTGGCGGCATCGCCAAAGTCATCGTAGGTAATGATCACGTAGTCAAGAGGCTCAGAGGTATCGCGCAACCATCGCGCGGGTTGCGTGTCGAGCTCCATGACCGGGGTGGCCAAGGCCTGATCCGAGGTAAGGGCAAAGGTTCCCCCATCGTCTGTCGGCACCGCGAACTCATAAGTGCCTGTACCATCCCCGCCACCGATGCGAACCGGATTCCGACTATCGCTTACATCGAAAACAAGCCCTTCGCCCGCGGGAATGTTTTGGATCTCCACAACCTTATTGAGCGTCCCCGGTTCGAGTTCGAACTCAAGGAAGTCTTCGGCCGCATCGAGATGG
>JABDJR010000280.1 GCA_013003415.1 Candidatus Eiseniibacteriota bacterium
ACCCTTAGAAACTGCGCCGGGGGCCCGACCCCGTGGGGTTCGTGGATCACCTGTGAAGAAATCGTGGTCATCGGTCACGACAAACTTCAGAAGGATCATGGTTACAACTTTGAAGTCCCCGCGAACCATCGAGGCCTCGTCGACCCGGTGCCTCTGCGAGCCATGGGCCGCTTCAATCACGAAGCCGTGGCTGTCGATCCCAACACCTACATCATTTACCAAACCGAAGATCGACCCGACAGTTTGATCTATCGTTTCCTACCCAACGAAAATGAAGACCCTTCCAAAGGTGGTCGCCTTCAAGCTCTGGCCATGGTCAACGGGATGAAGAGCACTCGGAACTGGGAAGGGGAAGACACCTTCCCCACTGGGAAACCCCTTCCTGCAACTTGGATTGACGTAGACGATATCGACGGCGAGGCCGACGATCTTCGCATTCGAGGCGCCGAAGCCGGTGCCGCCATTTTTGCCCGGGGAGAAGGCATGGCCTTTGGGAATGACGGAGTGTACTTCGTTTGTACTTCCGGTGGGCGGGAGCAAATTGGGCAGGTCTTTAAATACACGCCCTCCCCGCACGAAGGTACCGCCCGGGAAATAGATGCCCCGGGAACTCTGACCCTCGAGCTGGAACCCAACGACAGTAACCTCGTCGATGGGATCGACAATATTGTTGTAGCGCCCTCTGGCGATCTCATCCTCTGCGAAGATGGAGGGGGAACACAGTTCATACGAGGCGTTACACCCGAAGGCACCATCTACAACATCGCCAAGAACGCGGAGAATGAATCTGAGTTTGCCGGCGCGTGTTTCTCGGCTGACGGCTCGACCATGTTTGTGAACGTTCAGGGCTTAGGACGCACCGTCGCCATCACCGGTCCCTGGCGCGGATAGTTAGCTCGTCAATCTAGCCCAACAACTAGAATAGCTCTGAAGACTTCCTCTAACGCAGAAGGATCCACTTTCGAGTAGCGCGCACACCGGGTGCAGCAAGGCGAATAAAGTAGATCCCGCTTGTGGAGAGACCCAATTCGCGAGCATCCAGTTGAAGGCGGTGCTCTCCGGCCCCGGCCTGAATGCTTCTCTGGGCCCTGAGCCGGCCGCTCGCATCCAGGATGTCGAGTTCGATGGCTCCGGGTTGACTCAAAGTCAGATCAATGCGAGACGCACCCATACTCGGAGAAGGCAAGGGCCCGCGCAAGATCCCAATCGACGGCAGCTCCCCAATGCCTGTCACCGCAAAGTCTCCCGGGACGAGAGTAAGAGTCAACGTGAAACTCCCCGACCCCGCCAGTTCAACTTCTTCGGTAAGGGCTAGGTTTCGGTTGAGGTAGCCGGCATCGGCAGGGTTGGGAACCCAATTTGCCGAACCCAAATCGAGCATCGCTCCCCCACCCTCGATGTTGGAGATCGTGTAGCGATTCTGCACGGCGTTGTAGTTTGAGTTCAAGTGTTGGTGCCCAAAGTGGGCCAGGTCTTTGGGATTTGGAGAAAATCCGAAGCGAACAAAAAGATCTCCGGAGACAGATTCATTGTAGTCGGCGACCACGTCATAGGATCCCGGAGCCACGGTGATCGTTTTACTGATCAGAGCATCACCGCTGGTGAAGACCCAGCCATTGCCGGTTGGAGTAGCGTTGTACACCGCGTCAACGTAGCTTCCGTTATTCATTTCCTTAAAACTGGAGCAACGGTTGGTTGAAGGTCCTACGCCTTCTTCTTCACCCGGAGCCGTCGGGTTTGTGAGTGGGGCTCCCAGAATCACTTGTCCATCCTGAGTTACAGGATCGTAAGCTGCTCCAAGCACGCACCGAGCTCCATAGCGCTCGAAGACCAACCACACGCGATTGTTCGACAAGACGTACTCGTCTTCTCCATCAAAGTCGAGATCGATGGCTTGGGTGGTGGCGGCGGCTGGAACCAGGCCGTTCTTCACGTCTTCGGCCCACTGGGCGGCGGCCCCGTAAAAGCCTGCTTGGCGAATGTGATTCTGCAGACGCAGAGCCCAGGTGTTCATGCCATCCCAGCTTAGATCCGGAAGAACCCAGTTCTGGTAGCAATCTGTGTCGGTGTAGTCCACTTCATTCTCTTCATGCCAGGCCGTTTCGTAGATCATGCACAAGAAACCAAGAATGCCCGCCTCCCGGATACTCCCCGTAGGCGCCGAAGCAAGGGCGTTCCAGGATTCGTACATGAGGGTACCCGGAGAATTCAAGTCGCCGTGCTTCATCCCGCTGGGAAGCGGTGGGCCGTCGTTGGCCGGCGTCGCCCCGCGAGCATGGTAGTCCCCCTGAGGACCCGTGATGACGGGCACAAGATCGTAGAAGTCTTGCTCGTTTCCGGTGACGCCGCCGTCTTCATTGTAGTACCAGTTGTTGTAAGAGTCCTCCGAGGCGTGCTTCAACCACTCGTAGGTTTGAATCCCAAGGTCATAGCGATAGCCGTGATCGATCACGAAGTTCGTTGGATCCGCTTTGGCGATGTTCAAAAGATCTTTAAGGTTCGACACCACGATCCAGGGATGGTTGGCCAACCATCGCAAGGTATTGTGATACTGGTTGGGATTGTTGTTGGGGATGATGGCTCCCCCACTTGCGTCAAAAGATTTTCCGGCTAGCGCTTCCCAGTCATCAAACACCACCACAATCTCACTATCGTTTCCGTACAGAGACTTTTCCAGAAGGCTTCGACGAAGATCCCTGAGGGCTCCGCCGTCGTGATTGCCGAACTTTTGTCCATCTTCTCGCTCGTTGATCATGAAGTTGTAGACACCGTTAATCTGGTGAACTTTGTGACGGTATCCCTGATCGGGAAGGCAAGATTCTCCGCTGTAAAACCACCAATGCAAATGGGAGACCTCATCGAGATAGGTCGCCTCATAGGCACTAGCCTCGATGTCTTCGAAGGTATGTCCATCTAAGGGAGCAAGCCCGGTGGTTTGGGAACGAATCACGCGCTCCGGTGTGTGCATCACCGCCGCGGTTTGGGCGCTGATCCCAAACACGTCCTGCATCAGAGCATCGGTCGCGGCAATGGAGGCCGCATTCACGGGTCCCTCAAAGTACGGCATGATGTGTTCGGCAAGCACCCCACCAATGAGCGATCCGGGTTTCGAGTTTTGATCCGCGTCTACAAAGGCCGCAATCTCCTGCAGAAAGCCAGGACCATCCTGAGGGTTGCTTGCCCCCCCGGCGGTCGCCGCCCACTGGCTTGCAATGATCAGCGAGCCGCTGGGGTGAATGTTCAGAGGAACGCCCATAAGATCATGAGAGTCGAGAGTTCTTAGAAATCCGGTGCCCCCGACAATTCCGGTGTTCGATTCAGGATCGTAAATATGAGAGCCGATATCGTCGGCTTGGTTCACGGACTGATTACCATGAGCAATGGAGGCGAAGTAAACGCACCCACCCTGATCCGAACTTAAAATCGAACCGTTTAAGGTTCCATCGGAACAACCACGATCGTCATCGACAAAGGCATCGGTAATGTCGCTGGAGCGCCCCCCGCCTGTACACGTGGTGTTCGAACCGTCTTTGGCGGTGAACACCTGAAACCGAAGCGGACTCACACCGTCCCAGCCCAAAGCGGTCAAACTCGCTTTGGTAATACCGAACTCGACCGCATCGATCTCACTGTTGAAGTAAGAGCCCAAGTACCCGTTGAGAATTGCGTTGTAGTTTTCGTCGTAGAAAACATAATGTGTGCC
>JABDJR010000399.1 GCA_013003415.1 Candidatus Eiseniibacteriota bacterium
GGGGAGAAGGCGGCCACCGTGGTCAGAACCGCGAAAATAACCGGAACCGCAACGCGGTTGGTGCCCTCGACTGCGGCATCGATGCCGGAGTTTCCGCCCTCGATTTCTTGGTAGATGCTTTCGCCGACGACAATGGCGTCATCGACCACAATTCCAAGCACGATAATGAAAGCAAACAGCGAGATGAGGTTGATTGACACCCCAAGAATGGGCATGAGGAAAAGTGCGCCCATGAAGGAGAAGACGAGCCCCGCACTCACCCAAAAGGCGAGACGGAATCGCAAGAACAACGACAGCACCAAAAAAACCAAGATGAACCCCGTGATGCCGTTTTTGAACAGGAGTTGCTGGCGGCCTTTCAGAAACTCCGATTGATCCTGCCAGGTGGTGAGGCTGATTCCTTCGGGGTAGCGAAAGCGCGCCTCGTCCACATAGGCATGCACGGCGGAACTGATCTCAATCGCGTCTTGGTCGCCGACTCGAAAGACCTGCAGCATCACGGAAGGCTCACCGTTGAACCGGGCAAACTGATCGGTTTCGGCGAACCCGTCGATCACGGTCGCGACATCTTTCAGAAGGATCCGGGTTCCATTGGGGTCGGTGCGAACTACAATCTTCTCGAAGTCTTCCCGGGTATAGGCTTGCCCTTTGGTTCGCAGTAAGACTTCGCCGCCTTCGGTCTTAATGGCGCCCCCGGGAAGATCCAAAGAGGAGCGCCGCACCGCGGTGGAGACTTGGGCGAAGGACAGCCCATAACTCTGGAGCTGCTCTTCGGAGAGCTCGATAGAAATCTCATAGGGTCTCGCGTTCGTTAACGAAACTTGCGTGATTTCGGGGAGGGCCTGTAATTCGTCCCGCACTTGCTCCCCGATGCGCTTCAGAGTGCGCTCGTCGGCTTGACCCGACACCGCCACATTGATCACCTGACTTCGAAGCACGATGTCCTGAACGATGGGCTTTTCGGTTTCTTCCGGAAAGGTTTCGATCCCGTCGACGCGCGATTTTACTTCGTCCAAAAGCTTTTGAAGATCGGTTCCTTCGAGGGCTTCGATCGTAACCGTGCCCGTGTTCTCACCTGCGGCAGAGGTCAGCCGTTTGACCCCCTCTAGGCTCTCCACCGCTTCTTCGACCCGCATGCAAACCGCTTCCTCGACTTCCTCGGGGGCGGCTCCGGGGTAGAGCACCGATACCACAATGGTGTTGGTGGCAATTTCAGGGAAGACCTCGCGTTTAATCGAAGAGACCGACAAGAACGCACCGGCAAAAATCAGAATGAATAATAAGTTGGCCGCAACCCCATTTCGCGCGAACCAAGCAATGGCGGTTTTCATGGGAGTTCCTTTTCTGTTTCAGGAGTGCCATTGGCAGTGGGCCGCACCTTCATGCCATCGACGGACGTTTCAAGAGGGGAGACACAAACTCGATCACCGTCTTCTAGGCCACTCTTCACGATGGCACGATCGCCTTCAAAGCGAAGGACATCAACCGTTCTCAGCCGCAGCCGATCTTCGTCATCGATAATGCAGACTTGATCTCGGCCGCGAATAGCAGAGCGAGGCAGGACAAAGACGTTGTCAATACGACGGCCTTCAATCTCGGCGTTTACAAACTGACCCACTTTGAGGAAAGGGCCTTCGGATTTGAGGCGATAGGGATCTTCAACTCTGGCCACCACATTAAGCACCCGGCTTTGGGCGTCGATTTCTCCCTCCGTGCGATGCACCGAAGCTGTAAACACCTGACTCTCATCTCCAAAATCAGAGAAGAGCTTTACTTCGGGTTGAGGTGGGTTTTCTTCGTACCCTGAGGGAAGGTTGACAAAGGCAATCACGTCACCGGGAAGAGGAAGCCGCACTTCCACAAAATCAATGGCGAAGAGTTTCGCCACCGGGGTCCCCGCTGCCACAAACTGGCCGACATCCACAAACTTGGCCCGAACGCGTCCATCAAAGGGTGCCCGAATGGAAGTGCGCGACAGATTCTTTTCGGCTTGGGCCAAGTTGGCTTCCGCCGCTTGTTTTGAAGCTCTTGCCTCGTCGACAAAGAGATTGCGGTTGGTAAGGTCGGAGGCTTCCCCTTCGCCCAGACGTTCCCACTCTTCACGAGCGACCTGAGCCTGGGCTTCCTCCTGAGCTAAACGCAGGGTGGCTTGGGCCAGGGCCGCCTTTGCCTGAGCCACAGCCGCACGATAGTCGGTGGATTCAAGAACTGCGAGAGGCTCTCCCTTCCTCGCCATACCTCCGGAAGCAAGCTGGGGAGAGACCCGAATGACTTTCCCCGTGACTTCGCTGATCAAGTCGATCTCAGTTCTAGGAACTACGGTTCCTTGAGACTTCACCACAAACTGATGGCTGGTGCTCTTTGCTCGCATGGTTTCCACCAGAGGGATGGCCGCGCTGATCTCACGCTTCTCGGCGGGCTTGCGTGTCATGATAAGAGCGCGAGCGGCTCCGACTCCAAGGGCTAAAACCAAGATGGGGAGAACAAATCGAAGAGTTTTTCGCATGATGGGCCTCAATCTCGAGTTTCCAGACTCGAGGTCTGATGGTCGGGGGTGCGTTCATCGGGAGCGGGCATGTGGAAGCCGCCCCCCAAGGCAAGGTGAAGAT
>JABDJR010000307.1 GCA_013003415.1 Candidatus Eiseniibacteriota bacterium
GGGTTGCCCCTCTCGACGATCCGGGCACAGGTAAGCGAGGAGCCGCCTTTGCCGACATCGACTGCGATGGCCGCCTCGACATGGCTATCGGGCATTTTGACAACGGCGTGCGCATCTTTCGTAACGTCAATCCCTACCCCCGGAACTGGATTCAGATTCAGTTGCAGGGAGCTGCTTCCAACACAGATGGTATCGGGGCCAGGATTGAGCTTTGGAATCAGGGGCAGTTTCAGACCCGAGAAATCACCTGCGGCAGCGGCTATCTCTCTCAGTCCCAAACTCCGGCCCACTTTGGCTTGGGAAGCCACACCAAAGCGGGACTGATTCGGATCTATTGGCCGTCGGGCACGGTGCAGGATTTGTACAACGTTCCCGCGAACCAGAAGATCGTGGTGACGGAACAGGTGACGACGACCGGAGTGCCCGAAGAACCTTATTCTCGTCCTGTGCTGAGCATTCAAAACCCGATCCAGGGAGCCGGGACCTTCCGGTATGAGGTCAGAGAGTCCGGTCCCGTGAATCTGGGCATCGTCGATGTCGCGGGACGGCTTGTGCGGACTCTAGAAGACGCCGCCCAAAAGGTCTCAGGAAGCTACACCGCGGGCTGGAACGGAAGAGATGAGCGTGGGAGGTTAATGCCCACGGGAATCTACTTCGTTCGACTGCAGACGCAAAACCAGGTCGACACCCAGCGAGTTGTCTACTTGCAACCCTAGCCCGGGCCTACTCTTCACCATCCACGGCTTGAGGGCTCTCCAGCAAAAAGATCTTCCCTTCACTGGGGGCGAGAATCATTTCGCCATTAATCTCAACCTGTTCGCCACTCAGAAGCTCTGTAGCCATTCCCATGGAACCGAAGGTGGCGCGGCCTTGAGTCTTGCCTCCGTTCAGGACCACCATCAGGCTTTCTCCCTGGTAGCTTCGAATGTAGGTGTAGACCTTGCCGCTGTGACCTAGGGCATTAAACGTCCCGTGGGTCAGCGCCTTGTGCTCAGAGCGAATTTTCGCCAGCTTCTTGATGTGGTTTCGCAAATCAACGCGCTGGGGATCTTGCTCGTAATTCCACAAGAACGGTCGTCGGCAATCCGGGTCTTTGCCTCCGGTCATCCCGATCTCGTCTCCGTAGTAAATGTGTGGGGCGCCGAGGTAAGTGAATCCGAAGGTGTGGGTCAGTTTCACTCGATTCGGGTCATTCCCGATCTGGGTCAGGTACCGCACCGTGTCATGACTTCCCACGAGGTTCATCATGGTTTGCACCGACTGCACGGGATAGGTGTTCCGGCCGGCGGCTAAGGCGCGGTCAAATTCTGTTGCGGTGCCATTGCCTTGCCCCAAGAACTTCGTGACCGGGTCGCGAAAGTAAGCATAGTTCATGGTGGCGTCGTAGAGATCCGGGCCAATCCACTCGCCTGCGTTTCCCCAAAGCTCGCCCACAATGTAGGCGTCGGGCTTAATACTCTTCACCTTCTTGTTGAATTCTTTCCAGAACCAAAAGGGAACCTCGTTGGCCACGTCGAGGCGCACCCCGTCGCAGTCCATATCGCCAATCCAAAGCTGCACCACATCCATAAGGTGATCAATGAGGGGCTCGTTGGGAGTGGCATCGGCGAGGGATTTCGCATCGTTTTCGTTGGGAGCGATCTTCTTGGTGTCGAAGTTCAAATCGGGGAGGTCGCCAAAACCCCACCAGCAGTAGTAATAGTCATCGGCTTTGAAGGAACCGCTGGGCAGGGGCCATTGCTTGAACTCGTACCAATCGTAGTACTCGCTGTCCGGTCCTTTCTTCACCGCATCTTGAAAGGCGTAGTGGCACTTCCCGGTGTGGTTGAACACGATGTCGAGGATGATGCGCATGCCCCGGCTGTGGGCTTCATCCACAAAGGCCTTGAATTCTTCATTGGTGCCGAAATGAGGATCGATTTCTAGATAGGTACAGCAGTCGTACTTATGATTCGACTTGGCCTCAAAGAGCGGGTTGAAGTAGATCGCATTGACGCCGAGGTCTTCGAGATAGTCCAGGCTCTCGTGAATGCCCTGAATATCGCCTCCGTAGAAAGAGAAGTAGTCGGGCTTTCCGTCGGTGCGGTAAGGACTCGTGCTAAGGCCGGCGACGTCGTACCAGTCGTCCACAAAGTGGTAGTACTCTTCGTTCGTTTTTCCGGAAGCCGGTAATTCGTTTTTGCCGTCGTAGTACCACTCGCTGAAGTTCTGGTCGTTCCCTGTGTTCCCGTTCTTAAACCGATCGGGAAAGATCTGGTAGATGACCGCGTTCTTCACCCATTCGGGAGTGATGAAGGGGGGGAACTTCTCTTCCGAGAACTCAAACCAAGCGTCTTTGGCCGGCCGCTCCTTGGAGAAACCGGTCTTAGAAAGATGAAAGACCTCATCGCCGTCTTGGTAGTAAGCAAGGTACTTAAACGGGCGAGGGGGGTTCTTGGTGACCGTCACCGAGTAGGTTTGATAAACCCCGTCCACATTGGTGGGGTCGGCCGCCAAAGATGTGCTGCCACCGCCTTCATCGCTCACATGGATTCCCATGCCTGTGACGTCATTGCGGTGAGCGCGAAATGTAAACTGCACCGCTCCGTTTCCGAGGTTGTTCAGCTCTCCCGAAGACTGCTCATGACCCACACCTTCGGTGAACATTCTCCCGTCATTCTGGCCAATATCGATCGTGCTGAATCGATCATCCACACGAATAATGCTGTTCTGTCCCCCGAAGCCGTCGTCGGCGAAGTCATCGGCGCCTTCTCGGTCGGTGGTCCAGTTGCCGTCGATCACAAACTTGTACTGATAGTCGCCTGGAGCCAGCAAAACCGTCGTTTCGTAAACGCCGTCCCCATCCGGGTCGGTGAGGGGAGACTTGCCAACCGTCCAATCGTTGAAGGTTCCCGCCACGGAAATGTCCCCCGGCTTGGAGTTCATCTTGTGACTGAATTTGACCTGACGAAGGCCGACCGTTTCTTCGGCTGCGTTTTCTTCAACCGCTGCCAAGTTGCCGCCGGGTCCGCTTACCAAGGGAGAGCTGCCTACCTTAATGACCGAGTTCGCACCGCCGAGGCCGTCGTCGGCTGAAGCTACGGCAAAGTCGTCCGCAAACCACTCGCTTCCATTGACCACGAACTTGTACTGATGCTCGCCTTGAGGAAGATCAAGTTGAATTTCCCAAATGCCATCTTGGTCTTCGTCGGCGAGGGGATGACTTGTCGTACTCCAGTCGTTCATGGACCCGGCCAAGTGAACCGAATCGATACCGCCGATCACGGGTTGATAACGAAACGTGACCGAAGTCGAACCGCTGGAGGTCGGGGCGGGAGTTTCTACCGAGGATTCTGAGGACGATGCCGCGGCGGAGCCCGAGCCGACAGTTAAGGCCTCGGTTCCTACGTTAACCACAGAGTTCTTTCCGCCAAAACCGTCGTCCACAAAACTTGCTGCAGACTCATCCGTGAGCCATTGCGAACCGTTCACGACGAACTTGTAGTGATGTTCACCGCTGGGAATCTCAATGGTGGCTTCCCAAACGCCATCCTTATTGTCATCGGTGAGGGGGTTTGCATCCATATTCCAACCGTTAAAACTTCCTGCCACCGTGACGCGTTGAGCGCCCGAGTCGGGCTGGAAACGAAACGTTACCGGGGCGGCTTCGGCAAGACTGGTCGCACCTAGAAGGGCCAGGCCGCTGAGCGCCAACACAAGAAAAACGGCTCGAGAAAGGAGGGGTTGATGAAGGGTTCGCATCGTCGACGGTTCCTTTGAAGGAAAAAAGATAGGGTGGACGGCAATAGGTCTATTGGACCGATCCAATTAGCTAAGTATACGAGATTTGC
>JABDJR010000339.1 GCA_013003415.1 Candidatus Eiseniibacteriota bacterium
TTCTGTTAGAGACTAAAAAGGACCTCTGAGGTCCTTTTTGTCGTTATAGATCTGTTAACAGAAGTTCATAAGCTTCATACGGTCTTTATCCAATCTTCATATATCTCCGGCATGATTCGCCCCATGAATAAGACCGTCGATCCCCGAAAAGGGGTCTCAAATAATCATAGGGGGGCACCAATCTTGAAACGCCTAGGTTTCACGTTTTCTTCATTCTCATTTCACAAGCCGCTGATAATTTGCGGGCTGTCGATGATGGCTCTTTCATTTGGCTTTGGTCAAAGTGAAGCTGGTTCCGGTTCCGTGGCTTGGAATAGCGGGCTGCAGTTTAAGTCGGAAGACGGAGCCGAGAAGGTCAAGCTTGGTGGTCGGATTATGAACGACTGGGCTTGGCTCGATGGCGATGATGACGTGGAAGCAGCCTTGGGGGTCTTGGAAGACGGTACCGAGTTTCGTCGGGTCCGCATGTTTCTTTCCGGGCAGATTTATTCCAACGTGCTATTCAAAGCTCAGCTTGATTTCGCCGGAGGCTCGGCTTCTTTCAAAGATGTTTACTTGGGGCTCAAAGGAGTTCCTGGCCTGGGTACGCTCAAAGTCGGTCAGCAGCACGAACCCTTCGGTCTTGAAGAGTTGACCAGCAGTAACCACTCCATGTTTATGGAGCGTCCCTTGCTCAACGACGCTTTCGCCCCTTCCCGACACACGGGGATTTCGGCCTCGAACACAGCTCAAGAAGATCGGATGACCTGGGCGGCAGGGGTGTTTCGGAATACCGGTAGCACGGGGATGGGAACCGGAGATGGTGAGTACAACGTGACAGCCCGTGTAACCGGACTGCCTGTTTACAGCGAGAAAGGCAAAAGCCTGGTTCATGTTGGCGTTGCCGCCAGTCATAGTGCCCCCTCAGGAGACGAAGTGAAGTTCCGGGCTCGCCCTGAGTCTCACCTGGCTCCGCGTTTTGCGGATACGGGCGATATCGCCAGCAACGCCGTGAACCTGCTGGGCTTTGAAGGCGCGGTCGTGCAAGGTCCGATTTCGGTGCAGGGTGAGTTCGTCAATGCGCAGGTGAATCAGCTCGGTGGGGAAGACCTGGCTTTCAACGGTTTCTATGTGGAGGCATCCTTTTTCGTCACCGGCGAGCACCGGGCTTACAAGAAGTCTTCCGGCAAGTTCGGACGCGTGAAGCCCGAAGAGAATTTTTCAAGCGATGGAGGCTCCGGCGCCCTTGAGTTGGCGGCACGGTTTTCCAGCCTCGATCTCGATGACAACAACATTGAAGGCGGAATCTTGGACAGTATTTCCGGCGGGGTGAACTGGTATCTGAACCCCAACACCCGGGTGATGCTGAACTATGTAATGGCTGAAGTGGAAGACGGTGGTACCGCCCACATCGGTCAAACGAGATTCCAAGTCGATTTCTAGAGTGATTTTCAAATCATGGAGGCAAGAAAAATGAAAAGCATACTTACGATGGCCCTCGTCGCCGGCCTGGTCTTGGTGGGCTGTGGCAGTGGCCAATCCAACAAGTCAGAGGGTGGGCTTTCGGGAACCGTCAAAGTCGACGGATCCAGCACCGTATTCCCGATTACGGAAGCGGTGGCAGAGGAATTTCAGGCTGAGAATCGCGGCGTTCGAGTAACGGTCGGCATTTCCGGAACCGGTGGTGGTTTCAAGAAGTTTCTCTTAGGAGAGATCGACATCAACGACGCCTCTCGTTCTATTAAGCCTAAAGAAATTGAAGTAGCGAAAGAAAACAATGTTGAGTATCTCGAAGTTCCGGTCGCTTTTGACGGTATCTCAGTGGTCGTCAACCAAGAGAACAGCTTCGTTGACTATCTGACGAAAGAAGAATTGAACAAGATTTGGGAACCGGGTAGTACGGTCAAATTGTGGAGCGACGTTCGCAGCTCCTGGCCGTCCGAACCGCTTCATCTCTATGGACCGGGCGTTGACTCAGGCACCTTTGATTACTTCACCGAAGCCATTAATGGCAAGTCTCAACGCTCTCGGTCCGATTTTACGGCAAGCGAGGACGACAACGTGCTCGTTAAGGGTGTTAGTGGAGACAAGAACGCCCTTGGGTTCTTTGGTTTCTCCTACTACAAAGAGAACGCCGATCGCTTGAAGGTCGTTCCCATTGATGGGGGCAAGGGTCCGGTTGAGCCAACCCTGATCACCATCAATAATGGAACTTACGAGCCTCTTTCCCGACCCATCTTCATTTATGTCAGCGCCGCTTCGGTGAAACGTCCCGAGGTAAAAGCCTTCGTGGACTTCTACCTCAAGCACGGCGCAACCTTATCCGAAGAAGTCGGCTACGTTGCCCTGCCCAAAGACATGTACGCCACGGCCCAGACCAAAGTGAACAGCTTGGCCTCGGGTTTGGCGGCTGGAGACTAATTGGGCGTTTCATCTTTAGACCCGGTGGCCCAAAAGCCACCGGGGACCAGCACTTCGGATCGCTTTAAGGAAAAGGCGTCGAGGAAGTGGAAAGAGCAGAGTATTCGGGGGCTGTTGTTCCTGAGTGCCCTCGTTTCTGTTGCTACCACGATCGGCATTGTGCTGATTCTGAGCAAAGAGACGTTTGGTTTCTTTCAGCATGTGTCCTTAGCTGAGTTTCTGTTTGGAACGAAGTGGACCCCCTTGCTTGAACCCCGTCACTTCGGGGTGCTTCCCCTTTTGTGCGGCACGTTTCTCATTGTGATCGGGGCGAGTCTTCTCGCCATCCCTGTGGGGTTAACCAGCGCCATTTACCTGAGCGAGTACGCTCCGGACAAAACGCGGCGGACCCTAAAACCCATCCTTGAGGTTTTGGCTGGGATTCCAACCGTTGTGTATGGCTACTTTGCCCTCTCTTTTATCACGCCTCTCTTGAGCAAGGTTTTGCCGGCAACTCAAGTGTTCAATGCCTTGAGCGCCTCGATCGTGGTGGGGATCATGATTCTCCCCATGGTGGCTTCGCTTTGCGACGATGCCCTCCGGGCGGTTCCCGATTCGTTGCGATCCGGAGCCTACGCCTTAGGTGCCACTCACTTTGAGGTGTCGACGCGGGTGGTGGTTCCTTCGGCTTTGTCGGGAGTGGTTGCCTCCTTCGTACTTGCGATCTCTCGCGCCATCGGTGAAACCATGGCCGTGACTCTGGCTGCGGGGGCTACCCCAAAGCTGACTCTGAACCCTCTCGAGAGCATCCAGACCATGACCGCCTATATTGTGCAGGTCAGCCTTGGTGACACTCCTGCGGGAACGGTGGAGTATCAAACCATCTTTGCCGTGGGAGCGCTGTTGTTTGCGATCACTCTTGGAGCAAATCTAATTGCCCACATGGTGCTGAAGCGTTTCCGGGAGGTGTACGAATGAGTTCGTTTGCCCAAACGACACCATCCAATATTGAAAAACGCCGCCGACAAGCAAGGTTGTTTAAACGTTTCTGCCAAGTTGTAACCTGGTCGGGTGTTGTCTTGCTGGCCATTCTCCTGATTCACGTTTCGCGACAGGGTTTGGGTTGGCTCGATTACGACTTTCTAACCAGTTTCCCTTCTCGTTTTCCCGAGAAAGCCGGTATTAAGTCGGCGCTTGTGGGAACGGTTTGGCTCATTAGCTTCACGGCCCTGTTTTCCATTCCCCTCGGAGTGTCCGCGGCTTTGTATCTTGAAGAATATGCGCGCCCCAGTCGGATTAAGAGCTTCATTGAGATCAACATTGCAAATCTGGCCGGGGTGCCATCTATTGTTTACGGCATTCTCGGACTAGCCGTCTTTGTTCGTGGTTTTGATTTGGGTCGGAGCGTTATTGCCGGTGCCCTTACCATGACCCTGCTCGTGCTTCCGGTGATCATTATTGCTTCTCGAGAAGCCATTCGAGCGGTACCGAGCACCTTGCGGCAGGCGGCCTTTGCCCTCGGAGCCTCGCGTTGGCAGGTCACACGAGATCATGTGCTACCCTCCGCCCTTCCCGGCATTCTGACCGGGGTGATTTTGGCCATGTCTCGGACCATCGGTGAGACCGCCCCCCTGATCATGATCGGGGCCCTGACCTATGTGGCTTTTACGCCTGAAGGTCCCATGGATTCGTTTACGGCGCTTCCGATTCAGATTTTCAACTGGTCCTCGCGCCACCAAGAAGACTTTCATGCCTTAGCTGCGGCGGGGATTTTGGTCTTGCTTGTTGTCTTGTTTGCGATGAACGGCATTGCCGTTTTTATTCGCAACCGATCCCAGAAGGGAAACTAAATGATGGAAACAACAGGAATTGGCTCGGCGACTAAAGCGAAACCGAAACCATCCCATCCAATCCAATCACGAGAGCCGGAAACAGTCATGGACGAGAATGTACAAAACCCCGAGAAGGCGAACTCGGTCCTAGAAGCCAAAGGGTTGAATATTTGGTATGGAAAGACCCAGGCCATCAAAGATGTGACCCTTTCTTTCCCGGAGCGGATGATCACGGCCATCATCGGGCCGTCGGGTTGCGGTAAGAGCACTTTGCTTCGAAATCTCAACCGTATGAACGATTTCATCCCCAGCCTTCGCATGACAGGGGACATCTACTTCCGAGGACACAATCTGTTTGCGGATGACGTTGACCCCGTTGAAGTGCGGCGCCGGATTGGGATGGTCTTTCAAAAACCCAATCCTTTTCCTAAATCCATTTTCGCCAATGTCATTTGGGGGCCTTCCATCCATGGGTTCGATGGTGACAAGCATCAGCTGGTTGAGGAATCGTTAACCAAGGCCGCCTTATGGGACGAGGTCAAAGATCGACTTAAAGATTCGGCCTTGGAGCTTTCGGGCGGACAGCAGCAGCGTCTTTGTATCGCTCGTGCTTTGGCCATGCATCCCGAGGTTATTTTGATGGATGAGCCCGCATCGGCCCTCGATCCTCGCTCTACCGCCAGAATTGAAGACCTTTTGTTTGAGCTAAAAAATGACTACACCATCGTGATTGTGACTCACAACATGCAGCAAGCGGCTCGTGTCTCTGATTTCACAGCGTTCTTGGAAAATGGGGAACTGATCGAGTATGGTGAAACTGATCAGATCTTCACCCGACCCGCTCAGCAACGCACCGAAGACTATGTCACAGGTCGATTCGGGTAGAGAAGGATTGAGGTTATGAAGCATTTACAGCGTGATTTAGAGCAATTGAAACGCGAAGTCCTCGACATGGGAAACATGGTCGAGACCGCCATGAACCAGGCTATCAAGGCCCTTCTCAATCGAGATCGTATCCTGGCTGAACGCATTATGGCCGGAGATCATGTGCTCGATGATAAAGAGGTGGCGATCGAAGAG
>JABDJR010000345.1 GCA_013003415.1 Candidatus Eiseniibacteriota bacterium
CCAAATATCGCATGGATCACCATGCAAAGACCTACGGAAGAGTCCCGTCCCTCATTCGCGAACAAGTCATTCATCGCGGTCTGGAGGCTATGCCCAGGCCTCTGCGGCGGGTGCGAGTGGCCGAGCGAAGCCTTGCCATTCAAGAGCCTTTTGAACGCTGGGCTTCCTGGTTTGCCGGTTTTGCCGGACCGGGAAGACGAAACATCTTGGCCCCCAGCCTTCTTCAGGAACTTCGCGACCCCTCGGGCCGGGAGCCGATTGCGGCTTGGTTCGAGGAATCTCCCAACGGAAACTCCTTGAGCCAGATGCTGTACGCCGACGTCAAGACTTGGCTGGCCGACGATCTTCTTATGAAAATGGATCGGATGAGCATGGCCACATCCCTTGAAGCCCGGGTTCCGTTTTTGGATCACCGACTGGTTGAGTTTGCCTTCACGATTCCAAATGAATGGAAAATCAAAGATGGGGTTGGGAAATGGATTCTCCGCGAAACCTTCGGCCCCAAACTGCCCTCCTCAATTTTGAATCGTCCTAAAGCCGGCTTCCCAGTTCCCATCGACAAGTGGTTTAGAAACGACCTCAAAGGTTTTGTCGAATCAACGCTTCTTTCGGAACAGGCTGCCTCACGGGGAATTCTAAATCCCCAGGAAGTGCGCCGTACCGTAGAAGACCATGTCTCCGGGCGTCGCGACAACCGCCGTGAAATATGGACGCTGCTCAACCTTGAACTGTGGTTCCAAGTTTTCATCGACCCTACTCACACTCCCCGCGAAGCACCTGAGGCAACGGCGCTGGTTTCATGATCGGTTGGTATCTTCAGCGCTTGCGCGCCATGGGGGCACCAGAGATTCGCCATCGCGCGGTCACACACCTACGAAACAAAGCCTGGCTCAAACGTTTTCAAAGCGGAGGCGCGGCCGCGGTTACCGGGCCTGCCCCAGTCGTAGACTGGAATCTGTTTGGGAAGGAGCCGTGGCTCCTTGAAACGCTTCCTAGAAGCGCGGTACCCCAGAAGTACAAAGAAGCCACCCGCAAACGCGCGGACGCGGTCCTCAAAGGCACTTACTTCTGGCTGGATGAAGATCGTGTGCTGCCAAAGCCCATCCAATGGACCACAGAGCCTGTCTCCAAGGTAGAACTCCCGCTCAAGTTTTTCGCCAAGATGCGAGCGAGCGACTCCACGGGACGGTTCGACCTCAAACATCTTTGGGAACTCAATATTCACACCGCCTTTGTAACTCTGGCCAAAGCGGCATGGTTGTTCGATGAGCCCCAATACCGAGACGAATTGCTAAGACTCTGGGAGTCTTGGTTTGAGCAAAACCCTCCTCTTTGCGGGCCCAACTATCTTGCTCCGATCGAGACGGGACTTCGACTTATGCACTGGCGGGCAGCTTTGCACTTTTTGCCACCGGCCGATTTGGATGCGCAGTTTCTTCAAACGCTTTGGGAACACATCCACGCCCAGCGCGTCTACATTCTCGCAAATCTCTCCATGCATTCCTCCGCGAACAATCACTTGATTGGAGAACTCGCTTCGTTGGTGCTCACCGACTATGGTTTTCCCGGTCTGGCCCCCGCGGATCAAACGGAACGATTGAACAAGCAACTGCATCAAGAAGTCATGAAGCAGTTCCACGTGGACGGCGGGAACAAAGAGCAAGCCCTGCACTACCATGCCTTTTCCATGCAATTTCCACTTCTTTGCGCTCACCTTGCCCACCGTCGCCACAACCCATGGCCGGAAGCCGTTCTGGAACGCTTAGAAGAGGCCAACACGTTTCTAAAGGCGAGCATTCACCAAGGGGGAGCACCCTTTGTTTGGGGCGACAGTGACGACAGCGAGGTCTTACCCCTAAGCGAGTCGAAACCCTCTCCGTATTTGAGCACGGTCTCGCTCTCCGAATGGGTCCTTCGTCAGACAGCATCCACAGAGGATGAACGCGTGTTGTGGCTTGGAGGCCCCCCCCCTGAGCAAGCCACCGCGTTCTACAAAAACAAAGACCGGTCATCGGCTTACTTTTTTGAGTCAGGTCACGTATTCCTTCGCTCAGGGCACATGGACGCCCACTTCAATGCTGGAGGACTGGGCTATCTCTCAATCGCGGCCCATGGACATGCGGATGCCCTGTCTCTTCAGATTGCAGTGGGTGGAGAGCCGGTGATCTCTGATCCCGGGACGCACACCTATCGGGGTGGCGATCCATGGCGTGAGCCGCTTGTTTCTTCGGGAAGCCATCCCACGCTCCATTTCAAGGGCGAGTCTTTTGCCAAGCGTGGCGGCCCCTTTTTGTGGCGAACGAGTTACGGGAACAGCCTCCTGGGCAAAGAGCGGAGCACGATGGCGGAGCTCCAGGTGCCTTCCGGACGTCTGGGACGCACGATTGCTGAGGTGGACGGGATGATTGCCGTGATGGATCGTGCTGAGGCTCATGGAAAAGTGGTCCGTCTCGTCTGGCCAACCGGACCTTGGCGACCTGAACTCACAGAGGATGGGGCGATCTTAGTGCTGCCCCAACATCGATTCCGGATTCGAGTGGAGGGATTTCCCGGTTCCCCAACACTTGAGATCGGATCTAAAGACAACCCGGGAAGCCCTTGCTATTCAGTGCATTATGACGATCTAAACGAGGGCCACGCTCTCGTTTGGGAAGCCCCCATCAACGGAACCATGACATGGCAAAGTACCTTCAGTCTGGAATCGTGAGGGTTCAGAAGCCGGTATACTAGTTGTGGGCAAACCGAAGGATGGCCGCTAGAGAGCCGATAAGGGAACTAGAAGGAAAACTACCCCAAAGACCATGTTCACTAAGACCAACGAGCCACCCCCCGCCTCCTATGGCCTAACTTGGCGGGACCGACTACCTGGACCGGTAGCGACCCTGCTGCGGTTTCCGTGGTGGCAATTTGCGATCGCCATCTTTGCCGCCGTCCTGCTGGCAAAGCTCATCAACACCCCGAACGCGCGCATCATCAAAGCTCTGGCCGGAATCGCCATCTTTGCCGTGGCCTACAAGACCCGACCCTTCTACGCCCTTTGCTTCATCATGCTCTTCATGTTCTTCCCCTTCAGTATTTTTGTGGGGTCGAGCACCATGATCTTCGTCGTGTTGGCAGCAACGATCTACCTCGCCCGCCTTACCCAGAAGCAGGTGGCCCCCCTCCAGCGAACACCGATCGACCTCTGGGTCGGCCTCATGA
>JABDJR010000364.1 GCA_013003415.1 Candidatus Eiseniibacteriota bacterium
CTTGATCTGAAGCTGGCCCAGTTTCATCCGGCGGGGAAAGTTGTCATGGATGCCGGGTCAGGATTCGGCGTGACTCTACTCTGCCTTGCCGCCTTGAAGCCAAGGTTGGCCTTGGGGACTGAGGTGTTCTCCCCCATGGCCACCTCCGCACAGGTACTTGCGGATCGCTTTGCTTCGCAGCTCCCCGTGCAAACGGTTCGAGGTTCGGTTCATGAATTCCCATTTACTCCGGGAAGTGTCGACTTCATTTATTGCAATGAGGCCATCAGTCATTTCTTGGATCCGGATCGCTTCCTCGTCGACAGCGCCAGAATCCTAGCCCCGGGTGGAAAACTCATGATCTGCGACGGCAATAACGGAGCGAACCCCGCCACCGTGGCCGAGGTGCATGAAGTTTGGAAAGCGTTTGAACAAGGACCTGCCCCACAGGTCCTGCACGGCCACAAAATTGAAACCCCCTATGAGTCTCGGCGCATCGAAATGCTGGGCTCGTGGTTTCCCGAGGAAACTGCCGAAACCAAAGAAAAACTCGCTTGGGGAACGTTCGGTTTGCATGGGGACCAAATTCGGGAAAAAGCAACCGCCATGCTTCGTGAAGGATCCCTCCCCACCGAGCGCAACAGCGTAACTACGTGCCCCGTCGATCCCATCAAAGGGGATCACATCGAGAATCTCATGTACCCCGATCGACTTACAGAACGATTGGAAGGTTTAGGGTTGTCGGTAAAAGTTTACGCACACTTCGGGGGCGCTAAATCGACTTGGGTTGAATTGGCAAACCGCGTATTGCGAGCTATGACGCCGCTCACCTTATCTCGGGCTCGGTCTTTCAAGTTGGTCGCTACCCAACGAGGTTAACGAACGCCTAGGTCACCTAGGATTCGAGACTCTTCCCCACAACAGCCTTTTCGCCGGCATAGACACTGCGGTACAGGGAATCCAGCTGATCCACCACCGTATCCCACTGAAACCGTGCCTTGAGATTCTCGTTCACCAATCGCTCGTAGTTTTGAACCTGATGCGGGTTCCTATCTAGAGCTTCGAGAGCTTCTCGGAGGGAGCTGACGTTCTTGCTTTCGAACTGGGGGCAGTAATCCTCCACCACTTCCAGATTCTCCGGTATGTCAGAGACCAAAACGCATTTTCCGTAGGAGAGCCCCTCTAGGAGGGCGATAGAAAGTCCCTCCAAGGTGCTTGGCAGGACGACTGCATAGCTATGACCCCACAAAGCCTCTAACTCCTCGCCGTGGACGTAGTCGGTGAAAATTACATTTTCATTCGCGCGGGTTTTGAGGTCGGCTACGTAATCGTCGGTGGCGGCAGAACCGCCGGCAATGACAAGTTTCTTGTTGGTTTTCATCTGCCCGAAAGCATCGATAAGAAGATGGGTGCCCTTTTCCGGAGTTAATCGGCCAACAAAAACAAAGTACTCGCCAGACTGAACTCCCCACCGTTCGAGGAGGGACGCAGATTGGTGTACCGCATCTTTGACTCCGTTCGGGATGTAGGTCGGTCGAATGAGATACTTTTCCTCAAAGTACTTTCGGAGCGTCTTGGAAACGACAATGCATCGTTTGGGAAAATGCAAAGCGGGATACTCGCACTTCTCAAGAATGTAGGACGCCATTCGTCCCCACTTTTCTCGCTCCCAATCAAGACCGTGAAGCGTGACCACGGTGGGTATGCCACGCAGTCTTGGCAGCCACGCCAGAGACGACGGACCCAGAGCGTGAAAGTGAACCAAATCTACCGGTCGAAAGAGCACATCGAGAGACGAAGAGAGGCTGTGGGTGAGCGCATCGAGATGTTTGGTGTTGAGGGAAAACCGTTCACTTCGTTCCATGCCCAAGTGCGGCGTGGAGCCCGGCGCATAATGCTTCCGCGTGTACACTCGAACCGAGTGCCCTCGCTTTACCAGCCTCGCACCGATCTCCTCGACATGACGTTCAATACCACCATAGGTCGCAGGAATGCCTTTCTGTCCGATCATGGCGATTCTCATGATGCGACCTCGCGATAGTGCTGCTCCATCTTCAGCACGTGGGGCTCAGGGCGGAACCGGTCTTCTAGAAAGCGGCGTGCGGCTCTCCCCATTTCCGGCACATGGGGATTGTTCATCATACGCCCTAGGCCCTCGGAGAGGGAAGCAACGGATCCGCTTTCGAAGAGCTCCCCCGTTATTCCCGGTTGTACTAATTCCGGAATACCCCCGATGCGGGCCCCCAATACCGGAGTGGATAAGGCAAAGGCTTCCAAAACTGCAAACGGCTGGTTCTCGTACCACTCCGAGGGAACCACGATAAAGGCGGCCCGAGCGGCTTGATTCTGCAACGCTTCCGCTTGCAGATAGCCTAGAAATTCCACGCGTCCGGGAGCGGTCGTCTCTGCCTGCTTGCGGAGGTGCGCCTCCAGGGGGCCTGTACCGGCAATCTTGAGATGCAATGTGGGGTGATTTGCCAGAGCTTGTAGGAGTGTTTCGATCCCCTTCTCGTGCGACAAGCGCCCGGCGTACAAAGCAAAAGACTCTTTCTTCTCCGCGGGGCGATAGTTCATAACCGGTAGGGCATAGTCCTGATGAACGACCCGATCCTTGGGCAAGCCATGTTCAATCATCTTGGCCGCCATGAACTCACTAGGAGCAAGAAATCGATCCACCTTGTCCGCCCAGCCTCGAACCCGACCCACCATGAGCTCCATGGCCGCAACCAAGGACTTGGCTCGGGAACCGCGATGACACTTTCGGCGAACTGCTTCCAAGTAACGACCGCCGCGGCAAGCCTCGCAAACTTCGCCATGACTCACGAAAGTGTAGACGGGACAGGCCCACTGATAGTCATGCAACGTTTGCACGATGGGTATGCCTTCGCGGTGAAGCGACTCGATTAAGGCACCCGTAAGTTGGTGGTGAATATTGTGAAGGTGGGCTACATCGGGACGAAACGTCTTGAGCAGAGCGCTCAACTGGCTTTTAGTCTCACGATTGTAGATCGTCCGAGCGGCCAGGGCCGGCGTACTCAGGCCAGCTGATGCGTTGTAGTCAATTTCGGAAACGAAATAGATGTCGTGAGGATCGGTTTGGTTTTCAGGATGCTTCATGCTGAAGGGAACCACTTCGTGGCCCGCGTCTCGAAGCGAGGCGGTAAGGTCGAGGAAGTACCTTTCTGCACCGCCTCGAGCATAAAAGAACTTATTCGCTTGAAGCACCTTCACGCTGTTGTCCCCAGTCGCGAAGCTTCCGCATTGGAGAACACGGATTCCAAGGTTCGGGCAGCCGCCTCCAAAGAATAGTCTTGGACTCGCTTCCGCCCGGCGAGAGACAACGCTTGTCGTGCCTTAGGGTCTCCTAAAAGCTCTCGAAGGGCTCTGGTCAGGGCATTGGTATCCCCCACTGGCACCAACCCGCCAAACTTGCCATTGCCTAACATCGCTTCCAAGTCCCCAACTCGTGTTGCGACCACCGGCACGCCCGCGGCCATCGCCTCCAAGACGGAAACCGGTTGTGTTTCTACGGCGGGGTGCGAAGGAAGAACAAAAAGATCGAAAGCGGACAACAGCGAAGCCACGTCGTTACGCTTTCCCAAGAGTTTGACGACAGCATCTAAGTTAAGGGAGCGCACCGCCTCTTCCAGGCTACCCCTTTCATCTCCCTCACCAACCAGAACGACTTTGAGGTTCGGGAATTCCTCAAGCAGACTGGCCGCCGCCTCCAAAAGAGCCCCTTGGTTCTTCTCGGGTCGAAGCATAGCGACGTTTCCAAGAACCAAATCATCTGGCTCCAACCCCAGCTCTTTCCGGAGACCGGGACCGGCGTTTGTTTCAAAATCTTGGATACGAATGCCGTTGGGAACAATGCGAATGCGCTCTTCGGCCACACCTTCCGTTTCGACAATGTAACGGGCGTGGGTTTCGCTGAGAGCAAGCACCGCGTCAACTCCACGAAGAGCTGTTTTCATGGGACGGCCCAAACTTGGCTTTCCACCCCAGAGACCGGTGGTATGGACCGCGACCACAGTCCGTTTGACACGAGCCCATTTCGCGGCTAGCGCTCCAAGCACAACCGCGTTTTGGTGATCGAGCATGTAGAGGGCGTCGGCCCTGCGAAGTCGGTCGCGAAGCTTTCCCACCCACCGAAAAGGTGAGCCATCCTGGATGAGTCCAGATTCAAAGGGAAAATCCTGCTGAAGATCGTTGCCCAGATCTCCGGCTTCACGAAGCAGGGTCCAGGAAATCTCATGACCAAGATCTTGTAAGCCCCGGGAAAGCGCCACCGCCATTGTTTCCGCTCCCCCCCTAGCAAGGGTGGAGGCAAGAAAGTGAATTCTCACGAACGAGCGATTTCCTTACCGCGAAATGGCTTTCTGAGCGCCTCTCCAAGAACACGAAAAATGAATCCAAGAGAAACCACAAAGTAGCGATGAAAGAGACGTCTGGGTTCTTGCACGAAACGAAAAAACCACTCCAATCCGATACGCTGTAACCAACGAGGTGCCCGTTTGACATAACCGGAAAACACATCGAAGGAACCACCAACTCCCATACAAATGGGAACCCCGAGACTCTTATGGTTTCGGTCAATCCACATTTCCTTGGCTGGTGTGCCCATAGCTACAAATAAAATGTCTGCCTTACTGTCTCGGATTTGCTGAACGATCTCTGATTCATCCTCCTTGGAGAAATAGCCGTGATGCTGGCCCGCAACTTTCAGCCCGGGATACTCGTCACGAAAGCGCTTGAGCATCTTGTCGAGAATCTCAGGTTTGGCTCCGAGAAAGTAAATGGAGTAGCCCTTCTCGGCGCTTCTCTTGACAAGTTGTTCCATGAGGTCAATGCCGGTAAGGCGTTTGATGCGCTTTCGGTGAAGCATCCCGACGGCAAGCACAACTCCCATTCCGTCGGCGAGAATAACTTCACAATCTCGAACCGCTCGACCCAATTCGCGATCCTGATCCATGGACACAAGCTTAGCCGCGTTGATAGCCCCGAATCGCATGGAGCCTCGGGCGGCAATGACCTCGTCGGCACGTTCGAGGGCTCCATCCATCGTTAAGGAGTCAACCGGACAATCAAAGATTGTCGGTCTCGGGGGGGACGTTGTCGACAAGATGGGCTCCAGTTTCTTCTCTCCACAGTTACCAACGAAGCGAGCATTCTAGCTCAGGTATCGGAAGTCGGATACATCCTGGGAGTGGTACCATATCCGAACCTATTGAAGGAGGTTGGACACTGTCGACAGAGCAAAAGCGGGTCCTGATGGTGGGTCCCTTTCCCCCTGCCGTTGGCGGGCTCGCCAACAACATGAACCTTCTCACCCAGTCCCGGCTTTCTCGGGATTTTGAACTGATCCCATTTTCAACCGCAAAGAAGCGACGACGTGTCTTCCCTAACCGCGCGCATTGGGACAGCCTCCCCTACCTTGTCCTTCACGCGTTCAAACTCTTCGCGTCAATTATAAAGCATCGGCCGCAAGTCGTTTACTTTAAGGGCACTTCCGATACAGGTTTTCTGCGCGATATGACCCTAATGGGGGTGGCCCGTCTGCTCGGAAAACCGGTCCTTTGCCACCTTCATGGGCGCCCCATGGGCCGCCTCTTTGCCCGTGAGAAGAACGCCTGGCGGCCTCTCGTGGCCTGGGGCATGGGTCTAGCCCAAGAAACGGTCACCCTTTCCCCTGGCCTGGCCGAGGAATTCCGGATCATGTTCCCGAAGGCCTCCCTCACCCCCATTCCCAATGTGGTGGACACGAACCGCTTCAAGCCCATGGCTGAAAACTCCTCCCGCGGCCCCCTTCGGGTGCTTACCGTAGGACGATTGAGCCGAGAAAAGGGAACCTGGGACCTCCTTCAGGTCGGCGCCAAGCTCAAAGAGTTAAACATCCCCGTCGCGTTCCGCCTCGCCGGCATCGGAGAAACAGAAGCGGAAGAGAACGCCCTCAAAACCGAGTGTGGGAAACTTGAACTGGATGTTTCGTTCTTAGGAACGGTGCGGGGAGACGACCTGGTTCGGGAATACCAACGCGCCCAGGCCTTCTTTCTACCCACACACGCGGAGATCTTTCCCAACGTGGTCCTCGAAGCCCTGGCCTCCGGACTCCCCGTGGTCACCACGAACGTTCCCGTGATCCCTGAGATGTTTGGGGCAGAAGAAGGCTATCTTACAGACCCTCAAGACATCGATGCCATGGTTGGAGCTCTCAAAACCTTAGCCACTGATGATGCGAAACGAAAAGCACTAGGACAAAACGCGCGGGCCCTTGCCGAAGCAAACTATGGGATCGATGTTGCGGCCAACAAGCTGGGGAGCCTGCTCAAGAAGTTGGGCGCTTAGACGTTTTAATTGGCCCGAGATTTTTCGGTAATGACCGTCCCCATGCGGCGCTTGTAACCCAACGACTAGTTCCCACCCTTGCGGATGATGCGTTTCAATCGTTCAAGGG
>JABDJR010000415.1 GCA_013003415.1 Candidatus Eiseniibacteriota bacterium
GGGATGGGGACTGTATCTTCTTCAATTGGGAAGGGCTAAGCCATTGCTGGGCTTTCTTTTGGTCGACTCTGACCCAGGCGTTGATCTTGGTTTGTTGAACCTCGGTGAGTGAAAGTTTTTTGGCGAATGCGGTTTCCTGGAGTTGCTTCTTTTGGTCATCCGCTTTGGCGCGCCGATAGCCCGACTTTCACGATTCGGCGGAGCTCGAAATTTTTTGTTTTGAAATTTCCTCGAAAATTCGCCCGCCCCGCCCAGTTTTATCATTTTTCCGTGTGGGACAACCTCCACGAGCGGTCACTCTACTAAAAAGTTAGGTGCACTTTTGCTTCAAAGGTTTGTGGGGGAGACCCTGCCCCTTTACGGGGATTTCGTGGGCGTTAAGTTGTGGGTGCGATGTTCCTCAAATGCAACCGACGCAAGAAAGACGGCAAAGTTCACCGCTACTGGAGCATCGTGGAGAGTTACCGCCTCGCCAATGGAAGAAGCGCCAAACGCCAAGTGCTCTATCTTGGCGAAATCAACGACAGCCAGAAATCGGCTTGGTGTAAATCCATTGCCGCCCTCGAAGGTTGGGCCAAAGCACCGCAGCAGATCGCCCTATTCCCCACTGACCGGCAACCACCGGAAGAACTCACGCACGCTGCCAGCGAAGTGCAGCCGGTGCAGGTCGATCTCTCGCGCCTGGAACTGTGTCGCCCGCGACAGTGGGGTGCTTGCTGGCTCGCTCTTCAGGTTTGGAACTTGCTAGGCCTCGACGAATTTTTCAAACCCAAACTCCCCCCCAGCCGCAAAGGCACATCCTGGTATAAGATCCTCCAGTTGCTTGTCTGCGCCCGACTCATCAAGCCCTCCTCCGAGTGGTATGTGCATCGCGAATGGTATCGCCAGAGCGCCATGGGCGACTTACTTGGCATGGATGCAGACATCGTGCCCAAGAACGCCCTCTACGATTGCCACGACAAACTCCTGGAGCACAAACGCGAACTCTTCCGCCATCTCAGCAACCGTTGGCAAGACCTCTTCGAGGCCAAGTTCGAAGTCCTGCTCTACGACCTGACTAGCACTTACTTTGAAAGCGATCCGCCACTGGATCCCGAGTCGAGCAAGAAACGCTACGGTTACAGCCGCGACAAACGGCCCGACTGCGTGCAAGTGGTCATCGCCCTCGTGGTGACTCCGGAAGGCTTTCCGCTGACCTATGAAGTGCTCGCTGGCAACACCCAGGACAAACAAACCCTGCGCGACTTTCTGAAAAAAATTGAAGACCTCTACGGAAAGGCCGACCGCATATGGGTCATGGATCGCGGCATCCCCACGGAGGAAGTGCTTGAAGAAATGCGCCGCGACGAACCTGGCCATCCCCCGGTCCACTACATCGTCGGTACCCCCAAAGGAAGACTGACCAAATACGAGAAACGTTTTCTTGAGAAAGACTGGGAAGAAGTGCGCCCCGGAATCGAAGTCAAACATCTCGAAGAAACCGGCGAGCAGTACGTGTTAGCGCGAAGCCGCAATCGGGTTGGCAAAGAACGTTCGATGCGCAAACGGCGGTTAAAGAAACTCTGGGCGCGGCTCAAAGAGCTCAGTACGATGGATCAGACCAGAGACGAACTTCTAATGCGATTAGGAGCCGCCAGAAAAGAAGCCGGACGCGCATGGCATCTCGTCAAAGTGAACGTTCCTCAGAGCGAGCAACCCGTCAATGAAGAGACCTTCAGCTACACCCTTCGGCGCGACAAACTACGCATCGTGATGCGCCGCGAGGGCCGTTACTTACTGCGAGCCTTTGTTCCTGAAACGATGCCCGCACCAGAAATCTGGCGTCAGTATATCGGACTGACCGAGATCGAAGAAAGCTTCAAGAACCTCAAAGGTGACCTCGCCATCCGCCCCGTCTATCATCAAAAGGATGACCGAATCGAGGCCCACATCTTTGTAAGTTTTTTGTCCTACTGCCTGCACGTCGCCCTGCGAGCAAAACTCAAGCCGCTGGCCACCGGGCTTACACCGAGAGCTGTGCTGGAAAAGTTCGGTATCATGCAGATGATCGACGTGCATCTTCCCGCTGGAGAGGACAAGGAACTTGTGATGCCCCGCTACACCCAACCCGACAAAGATCTATCATTGCTCCTGACTCGCATGGGGCTCGAACTCCCGCAACAACCTCCGCCAACCCTCCGCGAACTGACCGCCCTTCACTAGCAAACACGAGAGTCCCCCCTTGAGCTTGTGGGGGAGACCTTTTCGCTCGGACCCCTGAAAATATAGGCTTGGAGTTCTCAAAACACCTCGAATCGTGAAAGTCGGGCTAGACCCCGAAAACTGTTTTTGGTGAGTGTCTTTGGGAGCCCAAAGAGCAAGGCCATCGATCAAACAGGCCCTCCTGATTCGGATGGATCAGGATCATGGCCTGAACAAACTTTCTCAACGCTTGCTAAAGGAATCAGGTGAAGATGGGCCAAGGAGTTGACCCGCCACAATCAACCCACGCTCCTCTGGTCCAGGGCACAAAAAAGGGACCCAATAAAGGGTCCCTTTCGGAAAATAGATGAACTGTATCCTCTAATCT
>JABDJR010000428.1 GCA_013003415.1 Candidatus Eiseniibacteriota bacterium
ACTGCAGCATCAACGGGTCGATAAATCTAGCGACCCTAAGGCGCTAGTAAACTGTAGAAGCGGCTCTCTCCTAAGTCTGGCCATTCTGTTGGAGTGGCATTTCCAGGTGGTATGAGCCTTCGCTTAAGGAGCTTTGGATCTTCAGGTCAGCTTTATGAAAGACATGCATCATTGCGCTGTTCGATGGGAGAACCTCGGCGGTGAAGCCGGGAATACCATTCTCCTTGGCAATGTCTATTAAGTGCTGGAGGAGCGCAGTTCCTAAACCCTTTCCCTGATGGTCGTCCCGTATCACAAGAGCAACCTCCGCGGAACCACTTCCCGGAGATACGTGATAGCGACCCACGCCAATTAATTCCGACTCGCTGTTAGTGGGATGGGTTTCGATCACGATGGCAACATTGCGTGGGTCTTCAGCCTTAAGGTACGGCAGAATCTTTTTGTGAGGCATACGTGGCATGGCCACCATCCAACGCTTGTACACAGTCGATTCCGACAGGCTGTAGAAAAGATCACTCATTTTCTGCTCATCGGTAATTCGGATGGAACGGAGGAGGACCTCGGAGTCCGGTTCAATTGCTACTCGCTTCTCGTAAGTCTGGGGTGCTGAGGCCCTGGGTGCGATCTGATCAGCGAATACGTAGTGACGATTCTTGGATGCGTTCAAAAGTTCGGGCCGGTAGTCTGGATGGGCGATGGAAATCAGGGCCATGGCCCGGTCGCGAATCGACTTTCCCCGCAGATCCGCTATTCCATATTCCGTGACCACGTATTGAACATCGCCTCGAGAAGTCACCACCCCGGCCCCTTCTTCGAGCGTGGCCACAATACGACTGATCTTCCCCTGGTTGGCCGTGGATCGAATGGCAGTAATAGACTTTCCCCCCGGACACATGGAGGCCCCTCGGACGAAATCGACTTGACCGCCAATGCCGGAGTAGAACTTGGTACCGATGGAGTCCGCACAGACCTGACCGGTTAGATCAATCTGGAGGGCACCGTTGATGGCCGTCATCTTATGTTGTCGCGCAACGGTGGCGGGGTTGTTGATGAAATCGGACGGATGGAAGACGAATAGGGGGTTCTTGTTCACGAAGTCGTAGGTCTCTTGGGTACCAAACGTGAAAGATGCCGACACTTTCCGAGGTTCGATTGTTTTGTAGCGCCCGGTTATGTTTCCGTTTTTGACGAGATCGACGGCTCCGTCGGGAACCATTTCCGTCCAAATTCCAAGATCTTTCTTGTCGCGGAGTGCGGCGGTGACCGCGTCGGGAATTTGACCAATGCCCAGCTGGATGGTTGCCCGATCCTCTACCAGGGATGCAACGTTGCGACCAATTTCTGTTGCAACGTCGTCGGGAGGTTTGCGCTCCACAGTTGGTATCGGGACCGGTCGATAGATCCATTTGTCGATGCGGTCCATGGGAACGAAGCCCGACCCGTAGGTCACGGGCATGTTGGGGTTGATCTCAGCGATGACTAAGCTTGCAGATTGAATCGCGGCAAGGACGACATCGACCGAGACCCCCAAGTTCACGAAGCCAAAGGGATCCGGAGGTGCGACTTGGATTAGGGCGACGTCGACGGGAAGTCTTCGGGAGCGGATAAGGTCAGGGATCTGGGAAAGAAACACGGGGACGTAATCTGCGCGCCCGTCGCGTACGGCCTCGCGTACGTTAGCCCCAATAAAAAATGCAGCGTGACGAAACCGGTCTTGGTACTTGGCGTCGACATAAGGGGCGGGACCGAGGGTTAACAGATGAACAATGACGTTGTCGGCGAAGCGCGCCTCTTGAGCAACAAGCTCTTCTACTAGGCCAACCGGCTCGGTGGCTCCTGAGCCGATGAAGATGTGCTTTCCTTTCGGAATAAGCTGGATAGCCTCTTCGAGGGTGGCTCTTTTCGATTCGTATTGTTCTTGCCAGTTAGCCGTCATGCTACGCCGCCTTGGTGCTTATTTGCTTTAAACCTTCCATCGCTTCTGCTCAGTACACGACCAATGGCCCCACACCAATGGGAATTTCTGCTGCGACAATGAGAATACCTGGTTTAGCTATTTGGATTCTTGAAATAAATGCACATCTCGCTGGGGGAAAGGAATGCTAAGCCCGTTTTCGTCGAACTGTTCCTTGATGGCGCGAGTTAAGGCGAAATAGGTAGGCCAGTAGTCTTTGGTGTTCACCCAGGGACGCACGACAAAGTTGACCGAGGAGTCTGCCATTTCCAGAACTTCAACCACGGGCTCGGGCTCGGGAAGGATGTTGTCGTTCGCAGCAAGGATGTTGACGAGGACCTCTTTCGCTTTGCCGATGTCGTCGCCATAACCAATGCTGGCCATAAGATCGACGCGGCGCGTGTCATAGGCGTTCTTGTTGACGATCTTGCTTCCGGTCACAACCGAGTTAGGAATGATGATTTTCTGGTTATCGGCGGTGGCCAAGATGGTGGTGAAGATCCCAATCTCTTTCACTTTCCCCGTACTTCCCGCGGCTTCAATGACGTCCCCCATGCGAAAGGGTTTGAACAATAGAATCAGGACCCCGGCGGCGAAGTTGGATAGCGATCCCTGAAGGGCCAGGCCGATAGCGAGGCCAGCGGCACCAATTACCGCGATAAACGAAGTGGTTTGAATACCAAATTTTGCCATGGCGGCGACGATCGCAAAGACGAGGACCGCAATGCGGGACAAGTTCGCAAAAAAGTTGGTAAGTGAGGGATCAACTTTCGCACGTTCAAGGTAACGCGTTACGAGCTTCCCCACGATACCGGAAAGCACCTTTCCGGCGATGAGGATGAGAACGCCGCCAATAACCTGCATCCCGTACTTAGTGATGATGGAGGCTATCTGTCCGATAATTTGTTGGAGATCGATTTCCATGTTAATTCCTTCTGAGTTTCAATAACTGCTTCTTGATAAAACCAGTGTGCACCAAGCAGTGTGCACCAAATGGGTGCAAAAATGCGCAAGATTCGATTGCGGGCTTCCTAACTGGCCTTCTAGGGACTCCAGAGCTGGGATGGTTGGAACCCGTAGCCCTTTGCCGCTTCTTCAGTAGGGAGCGGCGGGGTAGAGGGATCATAGACCAGCGCCGGGGCAAAGTTGGCAATCGCCACCGTTCCCCCATCTTGGTTGAGTCCGAACAGGCGACGGACATCGTTCAGCACCGTGTTCTTTCTCTCTACGCTATAAGAATCTGCGGCTTGAAGATCAGCCATGGCAATGGGGATTTTAGGGTCCATAACCACATTGCCATTCACCGTGTAATCGAAGTCGTCTTCCAGGGTTTCGAGGTCGATGATCAGGTATTTCGGGTTCAGCCCAAGCTTTCCTGCGATCACGCCGCCGTCGTCGGCCCCATCTTCGAACAGACCCGCGTTCATGAAGAAGAGGTTTTTATTGAGGGTGATCTCGGGCATGCGGTCTTCCGGCCAGTCGTGCTGCAGGGCGCCACCGGGGTTGAAGGCAAACAGGTTTTGTTCGATGTTGAGCGATACGCACCCGTCTTTGTGATAGAGGTTGATGGCGGATACGAGAGCCGAGGTGGGATCGGGATTGTAAGGCCAGTTCAGAAGAAACGAGTTGCGAACGAAGTTGATTTCCTTGACCACGTTTCCACGAAAAGATGTGGCCTTGGTGCTTGTTGCGATGATTGTGTTGAGGAAGCAGTTGTTGGTGATGTCTACGACCGTATTAGCCGAGAGAGGAACAATGTAGGGCTCGAAAGCGCCGTGTGCCCCGTTGATAAAGATGTTGCTGTCGATAACCAGATGGTCGATATGGATTAGAGACAGACTCATGAGTGGGTAGGTGCGCGATTGGCCTTTGAGCAGGCTGTTCGTCTTTGAGTCGTAGGCGTTCGAGGGGGCAGCATCGAAAAGGAAACCCGACACCACGAGTTCTTTGAGCTTGCTCTTCTTGGTGATCTGGAGCAAGGCCCCGTCTCGTCCCTCGCGGGTGACTAGGCGAGTGAGCCAAGCGAAAGGCTGGCGGGCGGAAAAGTCTTCGTTCATGCCGCCAACCAAGCGCAGAGTTGCCTCGGGGTTATCGATGACCGGGATCACCCATACTCCCTGCTTGGCCTTGCCAACATAAGCCCCTTCGGCCACAAGTACGGTAACCGTGTGCGGTCCGGTCTGAAGCAACTCAGCCGCTTGTCGAAGCGCCTTATGTAGAGTTCGCTGGGCGAAAACGGTGGTTTCATTCGCTTTTCCCTGTGCCGCGGTGTAGGCCGGGGTGTCTTTGCGAGCGACGTAGATCAAGTATTCATCGGCGCTGGCCATTGACGTGGTGAAGATCATGGCGAGCAATACGGCTGCGAGGGAGAGTTTGGTTTGCAAAGGGGGCCTCCGTGGGGAGTGGCAGTCGAGATCACACCAGAGTCCAACGGTTACCCGGACTCCGGAAGAACGTGAATCTGGAAGGTTAATGGGAGTTGCTCTGAAACTCAATCATGGCGAGATTCACGCCGTTGATTCTTTTACTGGATCGAGTCGATGAGTTTGCGGAAGTAGGTCGGCATTTCATGGCGCGGATACCAGGCAAGCGCCATCTCCTGATCGAGCCAGCGACCCGGACAAAGGTTCACCAGAGATTGTTCTACCAGTCGGGCCTCTGCGAAGTCTTCGGGCAGAACCGAATAACCCAACCCCGCGGCCACCAGATCGGCCAAGGCATCCGGATTGTTTACAAGGTGCCTTCGAATGCGAGCGCCCGTAAGAAGGTGGTGATGTCGAAGGAAGGATAGGGTGGCGTCGTCCTTGTCATTGAAATCGATGATGCGTTCGGTGGCGATAACCTCATGAAGATCACGACTTGCCCACGCTGCCGGCCCTACCAACACGTGTCGGGCCGGCGCCAAGGGTTTGGCGTCGAGCTCGTTGACGACATCCCCTCGAGGAATCACGGCGAGTTGGGCCGCGCCGGTCTTCAGTCGATTGAGCCCGTTACCCTCATCATCCAGGTCGAAGTAAAGCGTTACGGTGGGGAACTCGGTGAGTTCGGCCGTGGTCTGCGGAATCACGCGTCCGCGCATGAGGCTGGATGGTCCGGTCACGGTGACGCGAACCGCTTGCGCTTCTTGTCCCCGTCGCACGAAGGTGAGGAGTTCGCCCTCTAAGTCATCCACCCGCTGACACCAACGCACCAAGGCTTCCCCCTCGGCGGTGGGAAACATGCCCTTGCGAGATCGAACAAACAAAGTAGTACCCAATTCCCGCTCCAAGGCTCGGATGCGCTGGGTAACCCCGGTCTGGCTGAGGCCAATCTCCCGTGCAGCGCCGTGGACGGTGCCTTGGGCCACGATGGCTTTAAAGGCCTGGACTCCATGATGAAGTAAACTCATTTGAAGTAATCAATAGCGTGAAAGAATGAATTTTGCAAGGTCTAGGTCTCCATCTACCTTTGTCCATTCAACTTACCCCCTGCCTGAGGAGACGTGGATATGGACGGGAAGCATAAGAACGGCGAAAAGAAGATCGTCTTGGCCTATAGCGGTGGCCTGGATACCTCGGTGATCCTGGTTTGGCTGTTAGAGAAAGGCTACGAGGTGATTGCCTACATCGCGGATGTGGGCCAGACCGACGACTTGGCTGCGGCTGAGCGCAAAGCCTTCGCCGCGGGGGCTTCGAAAGTTTATGTCGAGGATCTGAAAGAAGAGCTGGTGACCGACTTTGTCTTTCCCATGATCTCGGCGAACGCCATTTACGAAGGAAGGTATTTGCAGGGAACGGCCGTGGCTCGTCCGCTGATTGCCAAACGTCAGATCGAGATCGCGCATCTTGAGGGGGCAGCCTGGGTTTCCCATGGAGCCACCGGCAAGGGCAACGATCAAGTCCGGTTCGAACTTGCCTACTACGCTTTAGATCCTGAGATCCAAGTTTTTGCTCCTTGGAAGGATCCGGAATTCTTGGCCGACTTCCGAGGCCGGACCGACATGATCAACTACGCGGAAAGTAAGGGCATTGAGATCACCTCGACGAAGGCGAAGCCCTTTAGTGAAGATGAAAATCTTCTGCACATCAGCCACGAAGCGGGAATTCTAGAGGACCCGAATCAGGCGGCGCCGGCCGAGGTCTACTCGCGCACGGTGGCTCCCGAACTTGCGCCCGATGAGTCGGTGAGCCTACGCATTGCCTTCAAGGACGGGGTGCCGATCGAAGTCAGCAATCTTACCGACGGCACGAGGGTTTCCGGACCGCTTCCGTTGTTCACCTACTTGAACGAAGTGGGGAGTGCCCACGCGGTTGGCCGGATCGACATGGTGGAGAATCGATTCGTGGGCGTGAAGTCGCGGGGCGTTTACGAGACTCCCGGCGGTACCATTCTGATGGCGGCACTTCGTGATCTTGAGGGTGTTGCTATGGACCGGGAGGTCATGCGCCTCCGGAACATGCTTGCCGACAAGATTGCACAGCTGATCTACAACGGATTTTGGTTCAGTCCAGAAATGGATTTCCTCATGTCGGCGGTGAACAAGAGTCAGGAACTCATCGACGGCCACGTGGACGTGAAGTTGTACAAGGGAGGCGTTTACCCACTGGCTCGGTTCAGCCCTAGTTCTCTCTACGATCAGGAACTCTCCAGCATGGACGTAGAAGGTGGGTTCGATCAGACCGATGCCCAGGGCTTCATAAGGATTCATGCGATTCGGCTCAAGGCGCATCACGCCATCTGCAAGAAACAGGAAGAGGCGCAACAGAAGAAGCAGGAGCAAGCTCAGGCGGTCCCGGTATGAGCACGCTTTGGACACGCAAGGAAGCCGCGGACCCTTGGCTAGAAGCGTTTCTTTCCGGGAATGATCAAGCCCTGGATCTTGAGTTGGTTCCTCACGATTGTCGGGCGTCGCGGGCCCACGCGCGCATGTTGCAGGGCATCGGCGTGCTGACCGCCGATGAGTTCGCCGCTCTCGATGAGGGGCTTTCAGAAATTGAGGCACTCCTCGCGAAAGGGGAGTTTGCGATTGCCTCCGAAGAGGAAGACGGTCACACGGCGATCGAGAACTTCTTGACCGAGCGCTGCGGCGATGCGGGTAAGAAGATTCACACTGGGCGATCGCGCAACGACCAGGTGCTCACCGCCCTCCGTCTGTGGGAGAAAGAGAAACTAGGGGAACTCCTTGATGCGACGGATGTCTACGCGGCCGCGTTAAACTCAGTGTGTCAGGGTAAGGGCAACACCGCCATGCCGGGCTATACGCACATGCAGCCCGCGATGCCGACCACGATTGGAATGTGGTTGGGAAGTTTTGCCGCCGCCGCTGCCGATGATCGTCAGTATCTGGAGTTCGCGAGACAGTCGGTCGACCAATGCCCCTTGGGAACCGCGGCCGGTTTCGGCGTTCCGGTATTCAAGATTGATCGTGAACAGACGGCAAAGGAACTAGGCTTTGCTAGGGTGCAATCGAACCCCATGTACGCGCAACTCAGTCGGGGTCGCCTCGAGAGTTTGGTTTTGGCGGCCTGCACTCAAGTCATGCACGGTTTGAACCGATTGGCGGTCGATCTCATGATGTTCTCCATGCGCGAGTTCGGTTTTGTCTCGCTACCAACGGCCTTGTGTACGGGAAGTTCCATCATGCCTCAGAAACGCAACCCCGA
>JABDJR010000437.1 GCA_013003415.1 Candidatus Eiseniibacteriota bacterium
CCATTACCCTCACACCCGACGCATCGTTTTCGGTCTCTATTACCGTTAACGGCACAACCGGTCCGGTCAGCGGAGCCCTGGTTGAGCTCCGAATTCGAGCCGCAGCCGATCCTCTGATTTGCTGGGAATCTGGGCAAGGCCATCCGTCTATTACGGGAATTACAAACGGTTCAGGGGTTGCCACATTCAACATTGGCGGTGGGGGATGTGTTGATCCTCAGCGATTCGGACAAGCCGCAGTGGATGTTTTTGCTGACGGAGTCAAGCTTGCAGAAGTTGGTGTGAACTCTCCCGACGTGGTCAATTCAATGGGCGAACTTCCCACCGCTCAAAACTACGTCCAAGATCCCTTATGTATTGTCGGGCTCGCAGATGCGGTGTTTCATACTGATGGCATTGTCGCCGGCAACTTTGAATACTGTTCCAACTTCACCGCTCCATTCGATGATGCAGTATCGCTTGGCGATGCAATCATCTTAACTTCCTATATCGTCGGAGGGGGCGGGGGGGTGGCTCCTCCTGGAACCAATTCACTCGACAAAGTAAAGCTTGCTATTCATCTTCAGTCCGTCGCCGTAAAAGGGGTGTGTGCGGCCGCTCCCACGAGTCTGGGGTGCTCATCGCTGGGTGGATCGCAGCTTGTAACTGGAGGGGTTTCAAATCAAGCCTATCACGCATACATTGCGGCGCTAGATGTAGATCCCGCCCAGGGATTGGGTGGCGCAGCGTTTTCCCTCACGAGTAGTAACTCAGGGAGCCTTTTTATCGGGTCTTGGACCAATTGTGGCGACCTCGACTTCCCATCAGCAACTTGGCCTCAGATCGGCGGGGAAAACCTGATAACCGTCTCTGCGGGCACAAACTGTTTCAACACTCCAGATATTACCGATCCCGAGGGTGAGGCTATTGCCGTTTTGGGCGCGCTCTATGTTTATGCCTACGGACCAACTGATCTGAGTCTTGGTCAGCGGCAAACCGCT
Source organism: Candidatus Eiseniibacteriota bacterium (assembly GCA_013003415.1). Lineage (GTDB taxonomy): Bacteria > Eisenbacteria > RBG-16-71-46 > JABDJR01 > JABDJR01 > JABDJR01. The sequence goes on from JABDJR010000437.1 coordinate 981, forward strand.
CTCCCTTCGATTGACATCTCTGACTGTACGGCGCAACAGGCCGAAGTGCCCTTAGGTCCGCGGATTGGGATCGTCGCGTTTGATGGCCCTGGGTACGAACCCTGTGTGCCCCTTCCTAACTTCGGATCTGTCTTCGTGCAGAAAGCAGGAAGCGGAAGTGGTCTAGTCACTTCCGTAAACCCCGGAATAAACTGCGGCCTTGATTGCGGGGAAACCTATTTGTTGGGAACCGATGTCTCTCTTCAGGCTAGTCCAGATGTGGGTTCCGTTTTCACGGGTTGGTCGGATGGGTGTACTGGTCTTGGGGTCTGCGACTTTGCCGTAAGCGGCGATACAACGGTCACGGCCAACTTCGATCTCGTGGAAAATGCTCGTCAACTGACCGTTACGAAATCAGGAACCGGGGGAGGTACGGTAGTCGGTGTTTCTTCGGGCATCAATTGCGGCAGCTCTTGTAGCGGATGGTATCCTACGAGCACCGCTATTAGCCTTACTGCCACGCCCGATCCAGGATCGGTGTTTTCCGGGTGGAGTACGGGTCCTTGCTCGGGGAATGGGAACTGTGTGTTTCCGCTCGACAATGACACTACGGTCAACGCGGTGTTTGACCTGCTCGCGGATAATTCCGTAAATAGCATTGCTGAGGCCGCGGTCAAAGTCGATTCACTGGTGGCCGCCGGAGCTCATCCCACGGAAGCGATATCGTTTGTCGTGTGGCCAGCCGCAGCTGAAAGCTTGTTGGGGCCGGGGACCGTAGTGACCGATCTCGATTCGTCCTTTGCACATACAAGCATCTATGGCGAGTACTTCTTCTTTGTCGATCAAACTCCAGAGGAAGAGTGGTATCACCCGGCAACTTATGTGTTTGTGGATTCCCTGACGGGAGGGCTGACGACTTACGAATCTACCTCGCCGCCAATTATCAATGATCTGGTCTTTCAAGATTATTTTGAACTTACCGGCGGTTTCGCTGAAGAAGCCGGGATCAATACGGGGTCCAACAAAGATGTTGTTAACGTTCCGGCCCCAACTCTAATAGATGGAAATAACTCAAAGTGCGCGCTGGTGGTTGTAGGTCGAAACCTATCGAAATCGACAACCCTGATTGAGGGTGAGCGAAAGGCCCGTGAGAATGATGTTCAGAGAGTGTTGGGATACCTCAACACTAACCCTAAAGGTCCAAGAGTAGATAAAGACCATGTCACCGTTCTCTCCGGGGCAAACTACATGGGTGCCACGGCCGCCTCTGTTCGTCAGGCAATCAAAGATCTGAAAACAAACAATCCAAACTGCAAGGAGTTCTACTACTACTACATGGGGCACGGGAGAAACCCAGAAGCGGACGGAAATTGCGAGGGAGGGAACGGAGGCAAGGCTGGAGTGATCCTCTACAAAGATCCCAGCACGGGCCCTAATGATCCTGGTTCCGGCCGAGACGTTTTCTCCCACGAAGAGCTGGCAATAGCCCTAGCCAAGAACAAATGTGTGACCAACCGCGTGACCATAGAGGCGTGCTTCAGCGGCTCAGCATTTCCCTTCTTCCAGGACAAGAAAGTGAAAGGCACGATAGTTGCCTCCTCCTCGGGCGATGTGAAAACACTAAGGTGCAACAATGTCGGGGTTCCCTTCAATATGGCCCTGACCCAATGTGCGTTGGATCCTGCGGGAGACTTGAACCAAAACTCAAAAGTTACTTTGATTGAAGCCGTGGGCTGGGCGAACTTTCTGGACCCTTTAGTCAGTGGTCGTTGTCCGCAGAGCGTGATCCTAGGTGATGAACGGTTTACTGCTTTCATTCCCCCCGAGAAGGCCTACAAACAGAAAAAGCGTGGGGCAACAAAGGCCAAAAAATACCGGATTTACAAAGATCGAAAGGTTACGGGGAACGTGGCTTTCAAGCTGTGTATTCAGAAGTACTGCCAGGCCATCGTTCCCATCAATCCTACATTTGAGCCGGGGTTTGTTTGGCCCTGGAAATCGTATCGGGCAGAGAAAAAGAAGAAACTAGATTGCAAAAGGATTCTAATCCTTGAAAACCCAAACAGCGGAACGTCCTACATCGGACAAATCCAGAAGGGCTATAGCCCTAATCCCATACAGAACGGATCGGCTGAGGTTGTCTGTGTTTCGAAATCGGGAGCAGAGACTGTGATCAAGCCCATCGTTGAACTCGTAGACCTTAAGTTCGAACCAAAAGAAAGCAAGGCGATTGCCTTTCTCCCGGAGGACTGCGATCGAGTTTACGTGCGGACCAAGGGTGATAATTCTAAAGGGGGAGTTCTCCCTCTCGCTGATCTGTCTCCCTCGGCCGGAAGCCTGCAGAACCGTTCGGCAACCTATGAGCGCGACGAGCGAGTATTTCAAACCGTTGAAGTCGGTGGCACGCCTGGTGAGAGCTTCTCTGTGTCACTTCAGCAGCCTGCCGGATGGGATTTTATTGCGGACCCAAGTGTCTTCACCCTATCTGCCATTATTGATACTGAGTATGTAGCAGTCGAAGGGAGTGTTCCCGATACCGTCACTCAAGGCGGAGTAGTCACCATCACCACTATTAATAGCGCATTGGGAGACACGATCGAAGTCAACGTTTCTGTGATAGTCCGCGACAGTCTTGCCAGTTCCATAGCTAGTGGTGATCGGCTGTGCTTATTGTCCGCTGAGTCCTACGGGGGGTTTTCTGTGACCTCGGGAAGTGCGGAGATCATAGGAAGTCGTGTTGATTTTCGAGTTCCTACAAACGCACTCGTCGATAGCTCCGGGGCACTGAGTCTCAGTCAATCCTCCCTCCGATCAACTGTGAATCAACCGTTTTCGCTGGATGTGCGTGGATCTATCGACTGGTCCAAGGTCATGGTTATTGATCCACAAAACGGTGTCATCTTGGATGGCGCGAACGGAGTTGTTCATGGAGGTGGTATTCAGGGGAGTTCAGGAGATGGCCTGACCCTGAGAGGGAACTTGGCCAACCTCTTCGTTTCGTCTATTGCCGTTGATAGCAGCGGGGCCAATGGAATTGTTCTAGATGGCGTTTCAAACCTGTTGTTGGATCAGGTGGCTGTCAGTGCGTCGGGTTTGAATGACGTTTCTCTGGTCGGAGGATCTACGGTAACGATGCAAGATTGTCCATTCGATGAGACGCAACTATCGGTCGGAGTGGGCTCAGAGATAACCCGGACTTGGACGACCGTATTCGAAGCGACCACTCACGAAAGTGAGTCAATATCTGGTGTGGATCTGGAAGTGCGAGATGTGTTCGGTTCACTCGTATTCCGAGACACCACATCTACTGCAGGTTTTGTTTCTGGTAGGAAACTCATTGAGTTCATAGAAACGGATGTCGGAAGGGTTAGTTATACTCCGTATGCAGTACGTGCGCGTTGGCTAGACGTTGACACAACTTTCAGCTACACCGCAGCGAGTACGGAACTTGTCACACTTGTAATTTCTGATTCAACCACGGTGTCAATCGGTGACCCCGAAACACCCCCGGCAGTC
>JABDJR010000450.1 GCA_013003415.1 Candidatus Eiseniibacteriota bacterium
TCGGGGTCACCGCCCAAAATGGCCAGCAAGTGCTGCGCTTGGGGATGCTCCTTATCGACGCTCACCCATTTCTGCACCGTGACGAGAGCTTCGTCGTTTTGATTCAAACTCATTTGAGCGTGTACCAGATTGAAGTAGGCATCGGTGGTGGGGATCATGTCCAAGCTTTCCATGTACACTTCCACCGCCTCTTCAAAACGGTCTTGCCGTTGAAGCACATGACCCAAGTTGTAGAGAATGAGTGCCTCGCGGCTACAATCTAACCCCGCTCGATAGCACGCTTCGGCATGGACCCACTTTCCCAGGTTCTCGAACAAGGTGCCCAAGTTATTGTGGGCCTGATAGCTTTTTGGATCTTCGGCCAGGATGGCCTGATACCCGGCGATGGCCTCATCGAAACGGCCCGCTTCGTGGTGGGCTTTGGCTTCTTCGAAGAGGGACTCGGTCTTGGAGGGTGAATCGGTCATGAGCGAAAACTCATGGTTTGTCGGCCGCTAGGAGTAGGCCAAGCACGGGAAGCCCGGCTTCACGTCTTAAGGTGGGGACCGTGATGGCGCGTACCTTGAAGCCGGCATCTTCTAAGACACGCCGGGCATAGTCTTCGCTATGGCTGTAGCGACCGTGGGGGTTTAGCACGTAGCCACGCCCATCGTCCTCAATGTTCATGCGCTCTAAGGTAAAGACAAAGGCACCCCCGGGCTTCATGGACTGGAAGGTCGCGTTGACCACGTCTTCCAAATCTCCGAAGTAACAGAGAGTGTCGGCGGCGACAACGCAGTCGTAGAGGTCGTGCCGCTCGGAAACGAAGGCCGTAAGTTCGGCTTCGAACAATTCATCGTAAACATTTAGAGCTTGAGCTTTGGCTAGCATTTTGGAGGAAAGGTCGACCCCCTCCATACGCCGTGTCATGGGGCGAAGAAGAGTTCCCGCCAACCCGGTGCCGCAACCGGCATCGAGTACAGAGCCGAAGGCGTTTCGTTGTACTTTGTAGTCGTCGACCAAGACCGCCATCACGAGAGATGGCGCGCGGTACTCCAGGCGTTTCAGCGTTTCGTCGAACTGATCGGCAAAGCGATCGAAGGTGTCCCGCACATAGTCATCGGAAGCTCTGGATTCGACATTTTCTCCGGTGATGGAAGCCAACATGTGTTTGGGAATGGCGTTGTCTGGCTCGCGTTTGATCCATTCGTTCAAAAACTCCACCGCTTCGTCCTGTCGGCCCGCACTGTGAAGCATGCGTCCCAGGCTTTCTTTGGTGGTGGTGTTCTCGGGGTTAACATCGAGGGCCTTGCGATAGGCCCAAGAGGCGTCGTCCATTTTGCCTTGGCCCTCAAGAACCCGTCCTAAGTTGAAGTGCTCCTCGCTTGAGTTGGGATCGAGTTCCAAAGCACGCCGAATAGCCGGCTCCGCCTCGTCTAAACGCCCCAGCTCAATGAGCACGCCGCCCACGCTGCTATGGCCGCCCACATATTCGGGGTCTAATGCAACCGCTCTCTGATAGGCAGTCAGAGCCTCTTCAAGCCGCGTTTGGTCGTACAACGCACGACCCAAGTTGAAGGCGGCATCGACATGATCCGGATTTTGCTCAAGACAACGGCGATAGGACGCTTCCGCCGCTTCCAGCTGTCCGTCGCGATGGTAGGCGTTCCCAAGGTTGTAGTGGGGGATAGCTTCGGTCGGCTTTGCGTGGATAGCCAGTTTGTAAGACTCAATGGCGTCGGGCAGTTTTCCCTGTTGTTCCAACACCGTTCCCAAATTGTTGAGAGCGCGAAAGGATTTTGGGTTTTCTTCGATGACCAGGCGATAGGCTTTCTCGGCCTCGATCCAGCTCTCGGCTTGTTGGAGAGATTTCCCGCGCTCGAAATTCAAATGCTCCAAAGAACGTCTCCTAACTTAGGTCCAAAGACCGGCTAACCCGGCCGCGGGATCGGCGATGGAGCGGAACTGAAGCACACGCACCGCACCGCGATCTCGGTAGCTGAGGAGCGGGCAAAGTCCTAACTCCATGAGTTTCTGGCCCTGCTTTTCCGAAAGGTAGGCCTCGGCGACAGCCTGAAGCGAGCTTTCCCCGTCCCTTCGTTTGATGTGGGTGGGCAAATCTCCTAGGTCTTGATGATTTCCTGCCTGCATGTCCCACTCGCGCTCCGAAAAGGATTCCGCCAACAGGGTGGCCAGTGCAACTGCACCACTTCCCCATAAATAGGCATCACCGTCTGCGCTTTCCATTTCCTCAAAAACAAAACGATCAATGGGATCCGAATCAGTTCCATAGGGAAGTCGCAATAGAATCCGTGGAGCAGCCATGGCAATGTGATTTGCCTCCGACATCTTCCGAAGGGCTGACCAGGCGACCTCTTGTTTAACTCCGGTTTCTTTCTGGGACCAATCCTGGATCGAGGGCACCCCTAGAAAAGAGGGGTCCGCTCCCATAAGCCATACGGCTCCCGACTCACCGGCCATTCTTCCTGCTGCAGCGAGGGCAACTAGTTCCAGGGGTTCGTTACGAATCGTATGAAGACAAACCAGCAATGAAACCGGATGGTCTTTGCCCGCCTTCTGGTCTCCCAACACGCGACGCAGGCCCGACTCATTTTCGGGAAGCGTGAAGTCTGCGAGCATCTCCTCGTAGCTCACATCGAAAAGCTGGAGCGTCAGAGTTTCGTCGAGAGAAACCCGCCGCACGAACTCTTCCGCCGCGCGCCAGTGAGATTCCAGACGTTGAAAGGCAGGGTGATGCAAGAGCCAACGCATTTGATTGGCAATGGTCCTATCGACTTGTTCAACCAACACCGTCTGTTCCTGCGTGTTGTCGGGAACGGATACGTCTCCAACAATCGATTGGATGAAAGAACTGATGTCGGCTTTCTTAGATTGTTCCCTAGCTTCGGGCGTACTCGTAGGTTGCTTTCCAAGCAAGCGCTCCAACATGTCACCCTCAGACTCCGAGGCTTCTTCGGGATTGTTTGAAGATGGGGGAGTTTCTCCCGGGGTTGGGCTCGCAGGTGAGCCCTTAAGTTCGGCCGCGGCAGCGGCAAAAGTGGATGAATCGAGGAGGCGGCTCCGCAAATCGCGAAGTTTCTGAAACAGCTCCAGACGGTCGTAGAGGGCATCCGGGCTGAAATCATCGATTTCGCCAAACTTTACGGTCATGGACCCGGATCCATCGGGAAGGGTGAGGGAAAGCTCCGGCGCGTAGGCCCCCATGCGTTGGTCGAAATTGTCTAAGTCGATGGAAGGGGCGGGTAGGGAAGCTAAGGCAGCCCCCATCCGTCCTTGATTTCCACGACCGCTAAAATCTCCGATCATGACCACCCGGAAGGGGGTCTCCGGATCGGGACGGCCCACCGACTTATACTGTGACTGCGTCCTAAACGTGGTCTCAAATTCCATTCGACCCGGCATGAACTAATCCTCCTAAGGGGCGGCGAGAAGACCTCTGATTCTAGCCTAAGGATGAGTTTCACTCCAGCGTAGCCACTCCCCTCGAAATCGGGTAGACTGCTCCTTGCGAAGTCCAGAGGATCTCAACCTCGGAAGGTGTAGAAGTGTCCACGGGAAAACCGGTTAACATCGTCAGCCCCCTCGGCGACGATGTGCTTCTGTTCTATCGCATGGATGGCCACGAAGAGCTTGGCCGCCTATTTCGCTACCACGTTCAGTGCCTTAGCGTAGACCCCGAACTCGACGGAACCCAGATACTTGGTGAAGGCGTAACCATTGTCCTCGACTTGGTCGATGGCGGTCAGCGCTATTTTAACGGTGTCTGTACCCAGTTTGCTCAAACGGGTCGTGTCGGGCGCTACGTGAAGTACGAGATGACGCTTCGGCCATGGTTCTGGCTTTTAACGCGTACATCCGACTGCACGATCTACCCAGATCAAGCCGAAACCAATCGCATGAGTATTCCCGAGATCGTGAAAGCGGTTTTCCGGAAACACGACATGTCGGATTTCGAAGAATCGCTGAACGAAAGTTACGAAGAGCCCCGCGAGTTTTGCGTGCAGTATCGCGAAACCGATTTCAACTTTGCCAGCCGCCTCATGGAAGAAGAAGGCATCTACTACTTCTTCAAGCATGAAGAAGAGCGGCACGTCATGGTTCTCGCCGATGGCCCAACCTCGCATGAGGTGATTGAAGGTTGCGAATCGGTTCCGTTCATCACCGCCGATGAAAACTCCTTGGGCAGGCAAGAACACATTTACGAATGGAACCATGCGCTTCTGTACAGAGCGGTAAGTTTGCCACCAGCGATTTCGATTTCGAGGTGCCCACCAAAGATAATTTGGTGGAAGCGGAAGATCCCAAAGAACACACCCACGCTGAATTCCAAATGTTCGACTATCCCGGCGTTTTCGTAGAGGCCTACGATGCCGAGGCGGACGGGGAAAAAGGGGATACCTACGCGGGAGCGCGGGGAGAACGCTTTGCCCGTTACCGCATGGAAGAAATGAGCTCCAAGTTTGAGCGGGTCAGTGGCGATTCGAACATGCGTCTGCTCACCTTGGGTGGCATGTTCACCATGGCCGACTTTCATCGCCAAGATCAAAACCGCGAACACACCATCGTTAAGATTAGCTATCAGATGTCCCTGGGCGGTTACGAGGCCGAAGATTCCTCCACTGGGGAAGTCGACTACTCCTGCTCCTTCGAGGCGATCCCTAGCGCAGGCGTTTTCCGCACCGAACGCACGACCCCAGCACCCTATATTCGCGGCCCGCAAACCGCGATTGTGGTGGGAAAAGAAGAAAAAGAGATTTGGACCGACATGCACGGTCGGGTAAAAGTGAAGTTCCCCTGGGATCGCAAAGACACCACCGATGAAACCAGCTCCTGTTGGGTCCGGGTGGCTCAAGTGTGGGCCGGCCAAGGGTGGGGTGCGCTTCATGTGCCCCGAGTGGGGCAGGAAGTGATCGTCGAGTTCATCGACGGCAATCCCAATCGACCCATCATTACCGGGCGTGTCTACAACGGCGACAACATGTCTCCCTACTCACTCCCCGGGAGTGCGACGCAAAGTGGCATTAAGTCACGGAGTACCGAAGAAGGCACCGACGAGAACTTCAACGAGATTCGTTTCGAGGACCTGAAGGACTCGGAAGAGATGTATATCCACGCGGAAAAAGACCAGAACACCGTTGTGGAGAACGATCAGTCCACCGATGTGGGTAACGATCAAACCATTCATGTGGTGAAGAATCGGAACGAGAATATCGACGGCAGTCGAACCCTGGTCGTGGGCGAGGAAAAAGAAGAGACCATTGAGGGCGGGAAAACCATCAATGTGACCGGCGGCCACGAAGAAACGATTAAGGGTGCCATGGCGGTCGACGTGGGCGAGAGCCGAAACCTTGTGGTGGGGGCTAGCTCCGTCGAAGAGATCACCGACGACCTCACGAT
>JABDJR010000461.1 GCA_013003415.1 Candidatus Eiseniibacteriota bacterium
CACCAATCCTGGTGGTAGTTGGGTCACGATTACCTACGACGACTTTGAGAGTGGCTTCGGTAGCTACACAGACGGGGGTAACGATTGCGCCCGTTACAGACGCGCCAACTACTCCTACCAAGGTCGCTCCTCGATTCGCATTCGAGACAACAGCGGGGTGAGTTCGTCTTTCTACCATACGAATGGTTACAACGTGACGGGCTACACCGACCTTGAGGTCGATTTCTACTTCTATTCCAGAAGCATGGAAAACGGCGAAGATTTCTTCGTTGAGTACTACGACGGATCTTCTTGGCAGACGGTTGCACAGTATGTGGCGGGAACCCACTTCAACAACAACTCGTTCTGGCACGCAACCGTAAGCATTCCCTCGTCAAGCTTCAACTACGCGACCGACGCAAAGATCCGGTTCCGTAACGACGCGAGCAACAATAATGACCAGATCTATGTCGACCAGGTCACCTTCCGCGGTATGAGTGGAGCACGCCAGGGCCGGACCGCCTACCTCGTCGAAGAGGTCGGCGTCACGCCAATGCAGTTCCGCCTAGCTCAGAACAACCCGAACCCCTTCCGCGCGGGAACGAACATCAACTTCACCTTGGGTTCCGACTCCGAAGTGACAATTCAGGTGTTCGACACGAACGGTCGTTTGGTGGACACCATTGCCGACGGCTTCTTTGGTGCCGGTACTAATACAGTGCAGTGGGACGGCCAGGGCAACTCGGCTGGAATCTACTTCTACCGGATCGTCGCCGGCGAGTTCACCGAAACCAAACGGATGATTCTGATTAAGTAAGAAACCGCTCGTTTGAGAAGCATCTGCTCGACAGCGAGTAGAGCTGCATAGAAGAAGCCCGGCCAGGGATAACTTGGCCGGGCTTTCTTTCACCCTACGACATGCGTTGTCCTCAACTAGATCGTGAGCGTGTAGACACTCACCGTACTTCCGTTTCCTAGGGCCCCCGTTGTATGGACTGGAGCCAACGAGTTCAGCGGAATGATTGCTTTTCCTGCATCGAATGTGACGCTGGGGCCAGTTTGCTGCATCACCCCGTGTTTCCTGTCTGAGGAGGTCATGTCACAGTGAATCACGTAACCGTCAGTCTTAGCCATGAGACTGCTGACTTGATGGGTGTTGGTCGCAGAGATGTAGATATGGATGTCGACCCGAGCCCCGCCATGGGCGGCAACCCATCCCTTGAGCACTTGACTGGTGTGGTCCTTACAAATCTCAATCCCATAGCGGACGCGGTCATGCGTGAAGAACGGATCGGTTTTCTTGTGGGTGTAAATGGCATCGGGGTGAGTGTCGCCCAGGTTTCCGTCGTCGTCATGCTTGTAGTACTTGTATACGAATTCTCCGTTGAGCAGCACGGGACAGACATTTAAGCCCTTCGTGGTCTTCGTGAACACTCCCGTTGTCTTCTTGTAGAAGATCGAGCCTGCAACCATGAGAATGTCGGAGTGTTGAGACGATACACGCTTCAGCTCTGTATAGATGTTGTGCTTTTGGGTGCGCGTCACCGGCTTGGGCGTTGTGCCTTCCGCCGTAAACGTGTCGTCCATCTGGCTGAAATAGTACTCGGGGGCTACGAAGAGCTTGGTCACCGCACGCCGTCCACCCACGTGAGCAAGAGCGGCGGAAGCCTGAGTGCAGGCGGTTGAAAAAGTGGCGGCATCTCCCCCACTAAATTGAGTGGGATCTACGTTCAGTAAAGCGACGAGTACGGTCTTTGGCATTGCTTGCGGTTCTCCTAGCTACGGTTGGTTCCCCGGAGGGTCGTTGGGAAGGGTACGAAAGATTTGGATGTAGTCCATGTGCTCGGCCCCAATGGACTTATAAAACTCCTGGGCTTTGGTGTTCCACTCCAGCACCCACCATTCAAAACGCTTGCACCCACGCTCTCGTGCGGTTTGAGCCACGTAGTCCATCAAGTCTTTCCCGAATCCTTTGCCGCGGTATTGGGGACGGACCATCAAATCTTCTAAGTGGAGCCCGGGTTTTCCGGTGGAGCTTGAGAAGGTTCCGTAAAACATGGCGTAGCCCACCGGCTCTTCACCAAGATAGCCGATCACGGCCTCGACATGAGGGCGCTCTGCAAATAGAGCGGCGTGAAGATCTTCTTCGGTCACCAAAGTTGCCGTCTTCAACTTCTGAGCTTCGTTGAGTTCCGCAATAAACCGAACCAAGAGCGGTACATCGGCGGATTTTGCAGGCAAGATTTCAAGTTTTTGTGACGACATTTGGGTATTGTAACGGAGAACCGAAAAGGAGGGCAGAGCAAGTCTCAGTAGGATTGGGCCCGAGCCTCCTTACTTAGTCTCCGGAATCACCTTCTTCATCAATGGCCGCTACCAAAGCCCGTAGCATTTTCCCCTGCGCCGAAACCCGTGCCGGGTTCCAAGACTCAGGCCAGGCACTATTGATCGCCACCACAGGCTTCCGCTCCGGATCAATGTTCTTCCTCTTTATCTCCCCCCTTCGTGTAAACGGCAAGGGGCTCCCCCACAGGAAGCTCTTTCACTTTGTCGGTAACCGAAACTTCTCGCCCCCTCATGAGGGCATCCCAGTTGGCAAAACCCAAAATGAGCTCTTCTTGATTCCAGGTGAAGGGTGAGGTTCCCCGAACAGAAGTGAGATCGGGTCGATCCGAGCCGGTCGCGTTCGAAGAAGTCTTACCGCAAGCCAGTAGAAGACACGCAAGAAGCGCGGAAGAGGCAACGGCTCTGATTGTTCTATGAATCATCTGAACCCTCGGACAAGTGGTAATTTTGCTTAGCTAGGGTGCGAGATCGGATTCTTTCTCGCGAAGCTTTGCCAATTGCTCGGCGATACTAACCGTGAGTTTGTCGTCTCCGCCTCGAGCGGAGTCGCTCATAGTATGGGCCGCGACCAAAATCGCTTCCGCTTCATCGTACAAACCGAGCTTCGCCATGCAGGTTGAAAGCTCCCGGGAGGCACTGAGGCGAACGGGGCTATTTGGAGGAAGGGATCGCTCCCCGATGACAACCGCTTCTCGCGCTAGGAGCTCGGCCTTTACCGCCGCATCCTGATCCCGAAGAATGGCCGAGAGTAAGGTGAGCGAACGAACAATATCCGGGTGATCCCCCTCAAAGATCTTCTTGCGAACGGCAAGGTTCGCCCGACCCGCCTGCTCGGCCTCGTCTAAACGCTTCGCTCCCCGAAGGGCGCGAACAATATTATGACGAGCAATAGCTGTCCAAGCGTGTTCGTCTCCAAACGCCAAGCCGTAAATGCGCGCCGCTTCCTCAAATTTGGGAATCGCCTCTTCCGGAGCCCCTCCATTCAACAAAGCCAAGGCCATGTTGTTGTACACCGTCCCGATGCGCGGATGATCTTCTCCATAGGATTTTGAATACGCTTCGAGGACAAGCGGATAGTGACTTTCAGCCTCTTCCAATTCCCCGAGGTTAACCAAGGCGTCGGCCAAGTTGATCCGGCTGTTGGCGGTTTCTAAGTGATCTTCTCCAAGCGTCGCCACATGAATGGCCAGAGCACGACGGGCGCTAACCAGAGCCTCTTCATAATCGCCCGCTCGATTGAGGGCATAGGCTAGGTTGGCCCACATCTCTCCGGTTTCTGAGTGGTCTTCGCCGCGTAGTTGCGTCCGAAGCTCGATAGCTAAGCGCAACAGCGGCTCGGCTTCTTCGTATCGTGCTTGCCTGACGCGGAGCAAGCCAAGATCATTGGCCGTATCGGCACGGTCTTCCAGGACTCCAGGAAGGCTTCGAATGGGCTCCTGATCGAGTTCGACCAAGAGTTCCTCAAGGAGAGGGGCTGCTTTTTCTCGGTCCCCCTGATCCAAATAGACGCGCGAAAGCATGCGCAGAGCAGAAGACTTAATATCAAAATGATCTGGTCCCAGATCTTTGGCCAAGTCACAGGCGCGAACCAAAACCGCAACCGCTTCGTCGTACTTGGCTTGATCATGAAACGCGTCGGCCAAATACACCTGTGCGGTGAGTGCTTCTGGGGTATCGAGCTTCTCCAACTGCGTATACCCAGCGACCGCTTGCTCTAGATACTCTTGGGACTTCTCGAAAAAACCTAGATCGTTGTAGCGTCGGCCAATTTCGGTTTGAACAGCGACTGCAACCTCGGGGCGATCCTTAAGCTCGGTCTCTATTTTGGCCGCGGCCGTATCCAGGATGTCCCGGGCCGAAATCTCTTCCGGCGACTGGCGTTTCTCAGGGCTCGCGGCCTGAAAAACACTCCCCATAAAACTATTGATCTCCTTGAGGCGATCGCGCTGCGTTTCTGCCTCAACTCGCATGCTTTCCGCACGCAAGTATGCGCGCGTGCTGATAACAGCAGCCGAAACAATCGTCACCAGAAACGCGCCTGCAATGGCCACCCCAATTGGGTTTCTACGAAGAAACTTCCTTGTTCGGTAAGCAAAGGTGTCCGGGCGGGCGGCCACGGGGCGGTTGTCCAGGTAACGATCCAGATCGTCACCCAAGGCCGCGGCCGATGCATAGCGGCGTTCGGGCTCTTTAGCCAACGACTTCAGCACAATGTTATCGAGGTCCCCGGAAAGTTCTTTGCGCAATTCAAGAGGGTTCAAGCGGGGAATGGGGTGTTCGTGCTGACCCGGTACCTCCCGCGTCACGCTCGTGCTTGGGGGCTCCGGGTCACGATCCAGTACCGCCGCCTCAATCTCCCGGGGGGTCTCGGTTCCCCTACGAAACGGGTGACGCCCGGTGAGCAACTCGTACAGCAGAATTCCCAGAGCGTGAACATCGGTGGCGGTGGTCACCGGGTTCCCGCGGATTTGTTCCGGGCTCGCGTACTCCGGAGTCAGGAGCCTTGCCTCGGTGGCGGTGTGCATGGAGCCATCGGATTCATCCAGCAACTTGGCGATCCCAAAATCGAGAAGCTTAGGCTCCCCGGGATCGGTCACCAGAACATTCGCCGGTTTAAGATCGCGATGCACAATCAGTTGTTGGTGGGCATGCTCCACCGCACGGCAGACCGATCGCAACAACTTCACTCGGTCGCGTAAATTCAAGTCTTGAGAAGCGCAAAACCGATCAATCGTTTCTCCCTGAACATACTCCATGACCAAATACGGAAGACCATCCTCGGTCGAGCCTCCATCGAGCACGCTAGCGATGTTAGGATGATCAAGCGTGGCCAAGATGCGTCGCTCGGCCATGAACCGCTGCACGATCTTCGGGCTGTCCAATCCACCCCGCACAACCTTAATCGCTACGCGTTTGTGAAACGCGTCATCGTCGCGCTCGGCCAGATAGACCGCTCCCATGCCTCCCTCGCCAATGAGTTTCGCAATACGATAGGGACCCAATGCGGTTCCCACCCGAAGCGGCCCCGTGACTTTGCCCGCAGCTTCACTCACAACATCTTTTACGAGGGAGTCTTCCTCCTGATAGGCAGTAAGAAGTGACTGCACCTCGGGGAGAAGCTCCGGATCGTGCTTGCAAGATTCGTCCACGAAGGCTTTGCGTTTGGGAGGGTCAAGCTTGAGAGCTTCTTCAAAAATCTCTCGGACCCGCTGCCACTTTTCCGGGGGTAAGGGCATTAGGAACCGTCCTCATCCTGGGCTCCGTCGATCTTTTCCTCTTCGGTTAAGGCCCGGCGGAGCCAAGCGCGAGCAAGACGCAAATCACGATCGACGGTCGCGGCGGAAACCTCCAAAACCTCAGCCGTGTCTTGGTGGCTCAGACCTCCAAAATAGTGCAGCTCGGCCGCCCGAGCCGAGCGCGGGTCTTGAATCGCCAATTGTTCCAGCGCGCGATCCAGGTCAAGTAGCTCAGACGGCACGGCTCCATCCACCGAGATACCGTCGCTCAGAGTCGTACGCAGCCACTCGCCCCCCCGTTTCTCAGCCCCCTGCTTCCGCGCGTGATCGACCAAAATCCGGCGCATTGTCTGCGCAGCAATGGCAAAGAAATGAGCGCGGTGACGCCAGTCAACATCGGCGCTCACCAATCTGAGGTAGGCCTCATGTACCAAGGCGGTGGGCTGCAGGGTGTGCCCCGCTCGCTCCCCGGCAAAGAGGTTCTGAGAGAGAGACACAAGCTCTCGGTAAACCATAGGAAACAGGTCTTCAAGTGCTTCTGCATCTCCCTGGCGCCAAGATTGAAGGAGGTCGGTCACGGAAGGATTCTGCATGATGATGGCCTAAGTTTAGCAAATACAACCATGTACCGAGGGCCTAGAAATAATTTGACCCACAATGAGGGTCGATCCTCGGATTTTGCGCTTTCTTCTAGTAAGGGGACCAATGCGACCCTGCAGCCTGAATCCACAGACGAGGTTCAAACGGGAGAATTCCCTGAGCTCCCTCGTCTCTAAGGGGTCTTAGCGATGAAACATCGAATCAACAAACTCTCATTTTTTTGCCTCCTTGTTCTAGGTGCTAGCTTTGCGATTCCGCAGATAACCATGGCCAACCTGGAACCCGCCTCCGCCTATGCCGGTGGAGAGCAGAACGCAGATGAAATCACGGCGGTTGAATACGACGCCTCGGGCAACTTCTACGTTGCGGGCTACTTCTGGACCGAGATTGATCTTGGCGGACCCGCGCCTCTACCGGGTCGTGGTGCTTTTGTGGCGAAGTACTCTCCCGCCGGCAGCCTTATCTGGGAGAGCCACATCGGTGACGCCGCCATCATTCATGATATCGATGTTAAAAACGGGTGGGTCGTGGCCGTGGGGCAAGCCCTCTTTTCTCCAACGAATATCGATGGGGTCGACTACGCCACTCCAGGAACCGTTCTCTCGGTGCGCTATAACGCCATCGGCGGGGGCGTGAACTGGGTGAACGGTGACACGGGAGCCGGTGCGTTTACGGCAATGGCAACCGGAGTTGAGATTCTGAACAACAACTGGGCCCTCGTCTGCGGTGATTTTGAAGGCACCGCCGACTTCGGTGGGGGCGTCGCGAGTTCTAACGGCGAGTCTGATTTCTTTTTTCAGCTATTCAACACCTCAGGTGTTGTCCAAAACGCTGTCACCGCGGGCGACACGCTCTCCGAAAGTGGAGGCCGCCTCGCAACAGATTCTAATGGCGACGCCATCTTCACCGGCGAGTTCTTCGGTTCGGTTCCTTTCGGCACCACCACGCTTGTCTCCAATGGCGAGCGCGATATCTGCGTGGTGAAGTTTGCCAATCTCACCACCGTTACTTGGGCCAAGAGTTTCGGCGGCACCGGAGCGGACCGTGCAGGGAGCGTCGACACCGATGGCCTCGACAACATCTATGTCACGGGATCGTTTGAGAACACCGTGGATTTTGGTGGAGGTGCGGTCTCAAGCATGGGAATGGGAGATGGATTCGTGCTCTCCCTCGACAGCGCCGGAAATTACCAATGGGGAGATCGATTTGGAGGCACGGGCCAAGACCAGTCCCATGATATCGATTACAAAGACGGAGCCCTTGCGTTCGGAGGCAATACCGGAGGCGGCTCCGCAGACTTCGGACCCTTTGATTTTCCCGTAGGCTTCGCTGGAAATGCAGCTTTCTTCGCTCAAACAGACACTTCGGGAAACTGGCTTTGTGCCGAATTTGCCAGCGGAAGCGGGAACCCTTCCACCGTACTTCAAACGAGTATATCGCCCTCGGGCGAAGCTATTGTCGGTGGTTCTCTGCTGGGTGGGGTGACCTTCGGAACCATTTTCCTGAACGAACCTCCTGGGTCCAGCCTGCAAGCCTTTTGGGTGATCTACTCCGAACCGGTGGGCGTTGCCGATCCCAGACTTCCCAACTTGGAACACTTTGCCCTCGGGCTGGGGCGACCCAATCCGTTTCGTATTCAAACGCAGTTTTCTTTTGATCCTGGTGAAAACCACTCCATCCGAAGCGCGAAGATCTTCGATGCCGCCGGACGCATCATCGTTGACCTCGGGACCAAGCCTGATGGTGCGGGGACCTTGGTCTGGAACGGTCGTGACAAACTCGGCCGCAAATCTCAACCGGGAATCTATTTCTTACAAGTCAGTGATGGCACTTTGGTCCAGAGTAGAAGAGTCCTCCTTTTACCCTAGGCTCGTCCACTCGCCAGCAAGGAGAAACACCATGAAGGTGCTCATGTTAGTTACCTGCTTCGTCGGCCTCGCCCTAGGCAGCGTCGCCCCTGTTCATGCGGTCGACCCCTATGTGGACACCGGCTTCACCACCGCAACCCCACGCCCAGATGCCGATTTAGTCTTGGTGCGCGAAAAGTTCTATGGGGCAGGTGGTCTGGATCTCAGTGCCTACGGGATTGCGGGGGGACCCCATGACTACGTTCAGTCGATTTACGTTCGTCTCTATGTCGATGGAAACTTGGAG
>JABDJR010000482.1 GCA_013003415.1 Candidatus Eiseniibacteriota bacterium
CGTCTGCGCCACGAGCTAAGAAATTTCACCGTGATTGGAACTCCAAACGAGTTGTCTCGGCAGGTGGTTTCTTTGAATTGGCGTTCCCTCATTGCCGTGTTGTCCATGGTGGGTATGGTGACACTCATGGTCACCAAAGTTCTTCCTGCGGTCATGGCGGTTCTCATCGCGGCGGTGGTGATGGTTCTGGGGGGCTGTGTGAATCGAAGGCAACCCTATCGAGCCATTGGTTGGCAAAGTGTGGTGCTGATTGCGGCCATGATTCCTATGAGCACAGCTCTCTCTATTACGGGTGGGGCTGAACTCATCGCGCAGAAGTTAGTCAGCACGTTTGGCTCAGTAGGGCCTACCGCACTGCTGGCCGGGGCTTTCGTGCTCACCGCGGGCTTCAGCCAAGTGCTCAGTAACACGGCTACAACCGTTCTTATGGCTCCCATTGTTTTGCAGGCGGCTGTAGTCTCGGATATTTCGCCCTATCCCATGCTCATGATGGTGGCGGTGGGGGCGTCGGCAGCTTTTCTGACTCCGATAAGTTCCACCACCAACCTCATGGTGATGACCCCAGGTGGGTATCGCTTCACCGACTACGCGAAGGTGGGGTTCCCGCTCATATTGTTGTTCCTGACAGTCAGCCTCATCCTCGTCCCTATCATTTGGCCGTTGTAGAGCATCTAGTTTGCGAGGCCTCGTACCTAATCGGTAACTCCTAGGGGGAAGAGAGGGCGGGAAACGCGTTCAACCAATTGGTGATGACGACAATTTTCGCTTCAAAGCCCTCGTCCACGTCGCGTAGTGCCAAGAGTCGTGAGCCATCTGAGGTTGCGGTGAGGGGGCCTGAGAACGTAAACAAAAACTCGGGAGTTTCCGCACGCAAACGGGGTTCTGTTTCTACGCGCACGGACATGACATCGCCTCGGGCTCCGCGGAACAGAATCTCGTTCTGCGTGATCCATTGAGGAGCCAGGGCCGCGGCCGATGTCAGACGTAGTTTCTGCCCAGGTGACGGAAAGGAATTGATGTAGATGTTGGGGTTGTTGTCGATCTCGGTATAGACGATCCAATTCCCATCTGTAGAAAAGTCCGCCTGCTGCTCTTGAGTGGTTCTATTCACATAGGGATAGTCTCCACCCGAGGAATCGGTAGGGGAGATCCAGAGATCCATTCGCGTGCCCAACCCAAGTTGTTCATAGAGGAAGTGCTTTCCGTCTGGGCTCCAGGCATTGGGGTTCTTAAACGTGGCCGGATTGTCTGTAATTCGGGTTATTCCGCCTCCACCAGGAAAGGGTTCACGATAAATCCTCCAAGGGCCATCGGTGCTCATGGAGTAGGCAAGTGAGGATCCATCGGGAGACCACTTGGGATCTGTTTTTAGGCCCGTGCCAGTGGTAAAACGTTCAAGTATGTTGCGACCGAACTCATACACAAAGATTTCAGACTCCTCCGGGGAAATATTGTGAGCGAAGGCAACCCGACTTCCATCCGGAGAAATATCGGGAAACATGTAGTCGCCAGGTCTAATGTCGATCGAGCCGGTGATGTCGCCTGCCCGGTTCATCCACACAAACTCAGCGAGTCGTTCACGAGTATTGGGATAAATGAGGTGCCCGTTTCGTGAGACAGATGCGGCCTGGGAACCACTGGCCTGGGGCCGACGAGGAGCGGCCCCAATGCTGATGGGATCACCCAAAAGTTCAAGGCGCTCCACATCGAACCGCTGAGCGATGAGACGTTTTGCGCGTTGGTAGATAAGGTACCCGGGCTCGACATAGATCGGGCTCGCAACGGAATCGAGGATGTGAACAGGAGGCCGCCCGTCCACATGACCAACGAAGACCTTATGAAGGCCAAGACGGGAGGGTAAGGACACGTAGAGAAAGGTCTCTCCATCAGGCAAGAAGTGAGGGAAGCGGTGATTCGTTTCGCCTTCCTCCTCATTGAGCGTGGTCGCAGGTTCCGGAGTACCGCCACGAGCGGGAATTCTGTAGAGGGGGCCCTGGCCTCGGGCATGGAGAATGTAGTCTTTACCCCAACTGCCTCCCCGGCCCGACGCGACATCGAATAGGGCGAGAGTTTCCCCGTCGACGATGGAAACCGTCCTTAGTTTTCCCGAAGCATTGAAAGCGATTTTTTCTCCATCGGGGGACCAAAAGGGGGCGAAACCGGATTCTGTCCCTGGGATTGGAGTCGATTCAAGCGAGTTCAGGGGGCGGAGGTGGAGTTGGGTACCGTCGTCCCCCCGAGCAATGAAAACGAGGTTCTCGCCGGTTGGACTAATGGCCATCTGATAGGGGCCGACCGCCAGGGAAGCCCCGGGCGGTGCCGACACTTCAAACCGGATGGATGTGGGAGGCGTGGGTTCTTCTGAAAACTGAGGGGCCAGCAACTTCCACCCGGTCAGTAAGCCCAAAAGAACAAGCGCGGCACCGACGCCCAACGCCGGTCCGAAGGAAATGCCTCGAGCCCTCTGCTCATCCTCAAACTCAATCCCGCTATGCACATTTGAGGAAGAGCCGAGTAAAGAGGAGTCCTTCGCACCGTCTTCCAAAAACACGCGTGCTTCTCCAATATCTCGAAGACGTCGGAGAGGGTCGCGCTCCAGGCATCGTTCCAAAAGCCGAACCAAACCGGGCGAGGTGTCTTCCGGCAATTGCTCCCAATGGATCTCTTCGCGCAAAACCGAGGCGAGGGTGTCGCTAATGGTTTCGCCCTGGAAGAGTTTTTTTCCAGTGAGCAGCTCATACACCACCACGCCGAAAGACCAAATGTCGGCGCGACGATCGACTTTGCGACCCCGGGCTTGTTCGGGACTCATGTAGGCCGCAGTTCCCAAAATGACGCCGCCGTGGCTCATGGCAGCGGTGATGGTGGGGGAGTGCTCCATGTTTTCTTCGCCTGCGGTTTCGCCGGCAAAGGCTCGAGCCAAACCGAAGTCGAGGATCTTCACTTTGCCGTCGGTGCCCAGCTTAATGTTGGCGGGTTTCAGGTCGCGATGAACAACGCCCTTTTCATGAGCTTCCTCCAGACCGGCCGCAATTTGCCTTGCGATGTCGAGGACTTCTTCTTCCGGTGCCGCTCCTTGATCGATGCGACCCGTGAGGTCAGAACCTTCCGCCAATTCCATGGCCAGGGCAACGCGTTGGTTGTCCTCTTCGAGCCCAAAGATGCCGGCAATGTTGGGATGCTGGAGCGAAGCCAGTACTTTCGCTTCGCGCCGGAAGCGAGCGAGACGTTCGGGGTCGTGGGCAAAGTCCTCGGGCAGAACTTTGAGGGCAACTTCTCGCCCCAGCTTGGTGTCGAGAGCGCGGTGAACTTCACCCATGCCACCCCGACCAAGAAGCCCCAGAATTTTATAGTGGGCAAAGTTTGTTTCCGACAAATGGCCTCCGGGACGCGCTTGGGGTTGGGCACGATTCAGATCACGAAGTGTAGAGGGGGAGTAGGGTCTCTAGCAAGGCTGGCTGGGGTCTGAATGAAACGACGAGCCAGCCTCTAGCCGGGAGTGTTCCCCTCGGAAAGGGCTTTTCGGATCAGCGGCATCAAGGCGGTCGTGTAATTGACCGCATCTTCTGCGGTCAGGTGCGACCATTCAGGACATCGGAATCCAGCCAGCTCTGGGTAGTCCTCGAAGTGAATTCCAGGGGCCCCTGTAACTTGGAGCATGAGATCCCAGGTTTGTTCACGAGGCGAAAATTTCGTTTCGAGTTCGCGGAGCGTATCTGTCGATGGCGGTCGAATAAAGACAACTTTGGCGCCGCGACTGCGGACCTTATCGACCGCAACCCGAATGCGTTTAAGATACTGCTCTGAGTTTGCCTTCAACATACCCTGAAATTCCTCGGGGCTGAGGTGGGGCGGTGGGGGAGGTGGGGTAAACAGCGGAGGCCAGGTTTGTTGAATAAGCTTTGCTCGCTCGCTTCCAAAGTCACAGCGGTCCCACATGCGAGCTTGCCGGTATTCATCCATCCCCGCGAAGTAGGCTGGAAGTACAGGCGGAAGATTTGGGACCGCACCGGGTCTATCTGGCAAATCGATATGATTCAGCAGCGCTTCGAGGGTTAGGTCTTCAGGATTAATGAAAGCAAGACGGCTCTGCAGAAAGGACGCAACCCGCAACCCAATTTTCTGGGACGGTGACCAATTGTCGTAGCGGCCGGTAGCTCTTCGCGCCCACTCAACCGGAGGCCCTTGGGGTACGAACCAAAGCCCAGGTGCCACGCCAAGGATGAGGACACCATCGAAACCCTCTTGATCAGCTACATGTTCCAGAAGTCCTACCGGATTTGTCCCGGGCATGGCGAGTTGCAAAGGGCGCTCGGTGTTCATTTCGCGAGCATAGGTGTCGAGATCGAAGTCGAACTGAATTCGAGAAGAGCCGATGACCACGGTCTGCCCAGGGACTTGTCCGACCTGGGAACGAACGAGGGACCACCGATCTGCTGTATCGTTCAACGATGGTCCGTATCCTTTGCCCCTAACGGTAATCTCCCAAAGGCTTATCGCGAGCAACGCGAGGACGATTCCCACCACCG
Source organism: Candidatus Eiseniibacteriota bacterium (assembly GCA_013003415.1). Lineage (GTDB taxonomy): Bacteria > Eisenbacteria > RBG-16-71-46 > JABDJR01 > JABDJR01 > JABDJR01. The sequence goes on from JABDJR010000482.1 coordinate 4,530, forward strand.
CGGCCAGTACCCATTGTCCCCGCGGTATGGACCGTTCGAAAGCAGAATCAGAATTGGAAGTAGATGAAGGCATTGTCCGACCCCTGGCTGAGAATGATAAGTATCAACATGGCGGCCCACACGATTCCGTGAGCCCACCCGGGAAGGCGCTCAGCTGCGGCTTCAACCGAGATCGATCGGTGCACGCAATGCGAAATGAGGAGGGCACCGATGACGACCGTAATCTTAAGCATGGCGAGGGATGACAACACCTGAGCCCCATCGGGGATGATACCCGCCATCGATAACAAGAGAAGTTTTGCAGTGGCGAAATCGGGCGCCCGGAAGAAAACCCAGGCAATGTTGATCAACAGATAAGTGATGGCGCCAAGGAGAACCTTGCCACCCCAACTGCCGGTTAAAGACTGACTCCACGGCTTGTCACCAAAGCGCCCTTTTAGGAAACGTTCGGCACCGAGGTACCCGCCGTGCAGCCCGCCCCACACCACAAAATTCCAGCTCGCTCCGTGCCAAAGGCCGCCAAGAAGCATAGTGATCATCAGATTCACGTTGGTTCGAATGCGCCCCTTGCGGTTTCCCCCAAGGGGAACGTAAAGATAGTCTCGAAGCCAGGTGGAAAGTGAGATGTGCCAGCGCCGCCAGAAGTCGCTAAACCCCACCGCGGCGTAGGGACAGCGGAAGTTGTCAGGTAGGGAGAATCCGAAACACAAGGCAGCCCCAATCGCGGTGGTGGAGTAACCGGCGAAATCAAAAAAGATCTGACCGCTGAAGGCGAGCACACCTAACCACGCATCGAGAGTGGCTAGGGGGCCGCGGGCCCAACCGAAAACGGTTTCTGCCGAAGGGGCAAGCATGATGTCGGCAAGTACAATTTTTTGAAACATCCCGAGGGTCATCAGGAACAGTCCCCATGAAAACATTTGGCGCGTAGCCCGTCGGGCGGTTGCCGCTTGGGGAAGGAAGTGGGTCGCCCGAACAATGGGGCCAGCCACGAGCTGGGGGAAGAACGTGACGTAGAGGGCGAAATCGAGAAATGAGTTTGATGGTTTGGATCGTTTTAGGAAGACGTCCAAGGTGTAGCTCATGGTCTGAAACGTGTAGAACGAGATGCCGACGGGGAGGATGATGCTAGGTTTCGCAGCCTCAAAGGTCATTCCGTAGAAACCGACCACGTTCTGGAAGTTCTCTAGCACGAATCCACCGTACTTAAAAAAACCAAGCAGACCCAAGTTCGCAAACAGGCTAACGCACAGGAGGGCGATGCGTGGTCCGCGACGCTCATGGGTCGCCATGGCCTTGGCCGCATACCAGTCGACGAAGGTGGAAATCCACAGCAAGATGACGAAGGGGGGGTTCCAGGCCGCGTAGAAAAGATAGCTGCCGACAAGCAACAGAACCTTTTGCAAACGCCAGTCGCGCAGGCTGTAGTAGAAAGCAAGCAACGCGAAGAAAAAGACAACGAATGTCAGTGAGTTAAATAACAACGGTCACCTTTGGATAACCTGGACTCGGGCCCAGTGGTGAAGAGTTACTAACATCGCCGGATACTGGCGAGGATCACATTTCTTGTCAATCCCCCGTCAGTTAATAACTCCGGGTGGACCTCTGCGCGGATCTTTTCATCGACACTCTATTCAGGTTCCCATCGCATACTCAGGTACATGCCACCATCTTTGGTCACAAGGAACCCCAGGCGCTCATAGAGAATTCGTGCTCGATTCTCAGCGGTTACACTCAAGATCAGAGCTTTGCCTTCAGATTCTGCGCGATCTTGGAGTTCCCTGATGAGTTGGGATCCGATCCCCTTTCCTCGGTGTTCGGAGAGGAGAGCTATGTCGACTAGAGTGATCTCGGTGTCTGTGAAACCAACCAAGCGCCGCCCAACCGGTTTGTCCTCCAGGAGAATCAGCTGATGCAACGCCTCTTTGTAGAGGCTTTGATACTGGTTCTCCCGCATCGTGTGCTGGTGGTTCAAAAAGGCAGTTTGCTGCGCTTCACTCCATCCCCAAGAGGCCATTTCTTCAGCCCGTGTGTTC
>JABDJR010000505.1 GCA_013003415.1 Candidatus Eiseniibacteriota bacterium
ATCGGATTCCGACAGATTAGCAATGACTTTTTCCGCGTCATTTAAAGAGGCCCGCAAAGCGTCGAGCAACTCGGGGGCGGGGATAGGGCCTTGGGCCTCAAACTCGGAATCTCGATTACGCTCATCGGCCTCGGCACCCATGCCCGACACAATCCATTGGCGAACGTTCCCCGCCAGATGAAGAATGAGGTTCCCCGGGCTCGCCATTTGCGCGTGCCCACGACGCCACAACTGTTCCTCAGAGAGCAAATTCACGCAGCGCTCAATTCTACGGAAACCCTCGTCAAGGAGGCGAAAGCGTGATTCTTCACAAAGGAGGTGGGCAAGGGAGGTGTTCGGTGGTTGATTCAAAGTAATCTCCTTCCTGACTTCAATCCCTGATAGGGACAAGGAAATGCATTATAATAAACGGAGCCCGTTTGCTCTTGCTCAAAACCCTCCAAAGTAAGGGGTCCGCATGGGAGAACACAAAGTTTCCCAAGATTTAGGGTCAGACCAGCTCCGTAACTTCATGCGGACGCTTTTAAGAGATCTTCACGCCTTAGAAAAGATGATCGACACCGGTATGATCGAGACCGGAATTCGCCGCATCGGTGCCGAACAAGAGCTTTTTTTGATCGACGATGCCTGGCGACCGGCACCTCTTGCTCTCCCCATGCTCGAAAAAATCAATGACGAGCATTTCACAACTGAGTTGGCTCAGTTCAATCTTGAAATCAATCTTGACCCTCAGGTTTATGGCGCCGACTGCCTGAGCGTGATGGAATCGCAGCTCAACGCTCTGTTGGACAAAGCGCGCCAAGCCGCTCGATCTTTGAACGGCGACATCATCCTTACCGGTATTTTGCCCACCCTTCGCAAAGCCGATCTCTCCATGGAGAACATGACGCCCATTTCGCGCTACTACGCCCTAAATGAAGCGTTAACCCGGCTCAAAGATGGGCCCTATGAATTCCGGATTCGAGGCACGGACGAACTCCTTTTGAAGCACGATAGCGTCATGGTCGAATCGGCCAACGCTAGCTTCCAGGTTCACTTCCAAGTCGATGCCCAGGAGTTCCCTAAGTTTTATAACATTGCCCAAATGGTAGCCGGCCCCGTATTGGCCGCAGCCTCAAACTCTCCTTTGCTCTTTGGCCGACGTCTATGGCGTGAAACGCGAATTGCTCTGTTTGAGCAGGCGGTGGACACGCGAAGCTCCAACGACCACATTCGGGAACGAAGCTCACGCGTTTCCTTCGGACGCGATTGGGTTCGCGGATCGGTTTTGGAGCTCTTCAAAGAAGACATTGCCCGTTTCCGCTCTCTTTTGGGTGACCAGTTTGATGAGGATCCCTTCTCAGCCATTGCCGAGGGTAAAGCGCCGTCTCTAAAGGCGCTTCGCTTGCACAACGGCACCGTCTATCGTTGGAACCGGGCCTGCTATGGCATCACCGACGGCAAGCCTCATCTACGCATTGAGAATCGAGTGCTTCCCTCCGGGCCCACACCCTTGGACGAGGTTGCGAACGCGGCGTTTTGGTTTGGGCTCATCGCGGGAATGGCCAAGGCATATACCGACGTTAGCCAGCTCATGGATTTCGACGAAGTGAAATACAACTTCCAAGCCGCTGCGCGTCATGGGCTCGAAGCGCAGTTCAGCTGGCTGAATGAGAAGTCTGTTCCCGCTCGCACGCTTATTATGCGTCGACTGCTTCCTATGGCCCGCGACGGCTTAGCCATGGGCGGCATCTACGAGGCGGATATCAATCGCTACTTGGGTGTTATCGAGGAGCGGGTGCATAGCGCCACCACAGGTTCGCGATGGCTTCTCCAGTCTCTGTTGGAAATGAAAGATTCCGGTTCCGCAGGAGAGCGACTCAACGCACTCACTGCGGCCACGATCAAGAACCAAGGCACCGACAAACCGGTGGCTCAATGGCCTATGGCGAAACTGGAGGATGCGGGCGGCGTGAAAGAGAATTTCGTAAAGGTTGAACAGTACATGAGCACCGATTTGTTCACGGTGCACGAAGACGAGCTCCTGGATTTAGTGGCGAACCTCATGGAGTGGGAAAAAATCCGCCACGTCCCCGTCGAAGATCACCAAAACCGATTGGTGGGTCTCGTTTCTTACCGATCCTTGTTACGGCTTCTGGCTCGTGGCATGGGCGAGAATGGCAAGACCCTCGCGGTCAAAGACATCATGCATAAATCCCCAATCACCGTGACTCCCGATACATCCACGATCGAAGCGGTGACCATGCTGCAAGAGCACAAGATCGGATGTCTCCCGGTTGTAAAAGATTCACGATTAGTGGGCATCGTGACCGAGCGTGACTTCATGGACATCGCAGCAAACTTGCTTCATGAGAAGCTAAGAAGCTAAACTCCTTCTCCCGGACCTGCAGAATGGGAAGAAGAAATAAGCAACTAGAAGGAGTAGGGGATGTATCTGTTCAGCCGGAGATGTCTATGGGTATGCCTTGTAGCCTGCATCTCAATGACCGCACTTTCGTTGTCCGCCGCCAACGCCGCAATTTACAAGGCGACGGCTTCCGCGGGTTCGGGGGGAATCGATCTCGATCTTGAGGTTCTCATCGATTCCGATACTGATGAGGTGACGATCACCATGGTTGGCCCAGCCGACCGTTGGTTTTCTTGGGGTTTTGATACCAACACCATGCGTGGGTATTCGATCATTACCACCTTCAGTGGGGCGACCCCCATCATTAATGAGCAAACTTTAGTGGCCATCGGAAATCCAGGCTCCCCCCAGTCCTCGCAAGACCTCACTGAGGTGAGCGCCGACGTGAATGCGGGTGAGATTACGCTTGTCCTCACGCGTCCTCGAGTGACCGGAGACGCCGAAGATTTTGATTTCGCAGATTATCAATCGGGTGGTGACATTGACATGGTGTGGGCCTACTCGGGAAGTGGATCGCAAACTCTGGTCTATCATCAGGCTCAGGCGCGGGGAAAGAATCTGAGCATGCAGTTCCGCGAGAATAGCGTTCCCGTGCGAAAGCAGTCCTGGGGGCTTTTGAAACTTGAGTTCCAAGAAGTTCCCGCCGAAGAGGCGCCCTAAGCGAACTTCTGTTTAAACAAGAGCTTAAAAGAGGAAGGCTCTCTACCCGGAAAAGGGTGAGAGCCTTTTTCTAGCTTCAACCGGAGCTGCGACTATTGGCTAGGGCTCTCCGCATCAACCCGGGTCAGAACTCCGTTCTCGTTTTGGATGAGAACGAAAACGTCTTGCACGTCGGACGCAAGGAATAAATTGGCCACCGTGCCCACAACAAGAGTGGGAAGTTGAAATGTAAGATCGGGGTCGGGATCTTCGTCCACGTTAATGCCGATCCGGTATTGAGCACCGGGGATCTCCATGGCCATGGTGTATTCGCCAAAGCCCAGTGCATTCGTCCACGTGTCGGACGAACCGTCACCGAAAAGCGCGTACACATCGATGGGTCCGATTTCGGATGCGGTATGAACAAAGCGAACCACGATTTCTTCGGGATCGATTGAAGGCGTAGGTTCCGGAATCAGACCCCCTTCAATCTCACTTCCGGCTCCGAAGGCAACTGCGGTGTATTTGATACCGGAATTGAAAGGCAGGTCTTGAAGATCAAGCAGGCTGGCATCTGGTCCCAATCCCGTTGGCGAGACCGTAAGATCATAAGTTCCTGGCTCCAAAGGCTGAAACGCCGTGCCGGTGAGAAACTCTAAGCCGGAAACGGTGGGTTCACTTTGTGCATTGAGATGCACATCGATCGCCTCCGCCTCGGGTGCTAAGTGAAGCACGCGCAGTTCGGAGTCCGGTTCGGTCTCGGGATCCACCCGGATTACGAAATCGTCCGCAAACTGGAGGGCAAGGAAGGGCGCGTCGTTCTGATCGGTGGCGACATAGAGGTTAACGAATTGGTCGGTAAGGAACGGCAATAGGAAAGTGTACTCGGCCTCACCGTCATCAGTGGTATCCACTCCCAAGCGATACACTCCCTGCAAAGCGTCTAGGGTATTGGAAGCTTCTCCGAAATCGAGGTTTTCAAAAAGCACCGATGCGGTGCCCCCCACCGGCATGTGCCAAATGTCGGCCTCCCCAAGTCCAATGCCGACATGGATGGCTCGGAATCGAACCGTGGTGGGAGCTAGGTTGGTGAAGTCGTCGAACAACAGCAAACCATCCACTCCTGAGAGTTCATCAAACAAGACCAAAGTTTGGCTCTCGCCCTCAGGGATGTTGAGTTTCGGGTCTTCATAGAGCGTTTCCGTGAACCCTCCGCTCTCGACCACGCGCAGAGAATGAAGCCCGGCATTGAGAGGCTTCGTGAGACTGGACATACCGAAAGCCAAGGCGCTTGCAAAATCGGTAGCCTCTTCGTCCACAAGCACATCAAAGTTGGATCCCTGCGGGACGAGATGCATCACTCTGAGAGTGCCGGCCTCGGGAGTTACGTTGCCGTCGCCGGGAATCGTTATGGGATCGCCGCTCTCAGTCTGAATCACGAGATTGACCTTGTCGTCTTCATCACGCACCACAAAGAGATTGGCAACCGTACCCGCGGGAAGCCCCGGGATGCGGAAGAAGAGATCACTCACCGCGTCGTTGTTCAAGTCGGCGCCAAGGGTGAGCATGCCGGCTGGAAGATCTAAATACTCGGTGGCATTTCCATAGGCGATGTTCGTGAAGAGCGGCGTTGGGAAGGCGGCATTGGGAATATCCCAAAGGTCGATTTCCCCAGTTTCCGAATCGGCGTGGATGGCTCGAATCCGAATGTTACCCGCAGGAATGCCTTCACTGTCTTCGGCAAGCCACAAACCCGTAAGATCGTCCACCGGTCCTATCACCACTGCGGTATAGGAAACATCGACCGCCGCCGGCAAGGGGGCAAGGGTGAGAAGGGAGTTCGAAATGGGTTCACCGGGTAAGGTGACGATCATGGTGTAGTTGCCGGATTCCAAATCTTCGAAGCCCGTGGTTTCTCCGAAACTTAGGTCGCTAAGCAAAACGGGGAGTCCGCCGGATCGGGTGAAATGGAAATCCACTTCGGGTGCTTCCGAGGCAAGGTGAATGCCCCGAACCTTCGCGAAGTCCGAATCGTCGGGTTTGACCACGGAGCTGCCGCTGTCCCCGCAGGCGCTTAGAGCGAGCAGGACGAGGGGAAACGTGATTTTTTTCAGAGTCAGCATGGTTTTCGCGTGTCGCATCGGGCGGTCCTCTACGGAAAAAGAAGACAAGGATGGTCTTCTATCCTCAAAACTAGTAACGGCTTAGGGGATGCGGGGCGATCTTCCCCCCCTGACCCAAAACCGAGTTCTCTGCTATTATCGGCTAGATGCAGAGGGAAGACTCGGAAATATCTCCTAAAAAACACAGAGTTGGGCCACGTCCTGACCGCCTAATTGGGCGCTATATCGGCTCCGAACCCGGGCCTACGGTGATTGCGGTGGGTGGTATCCATGGCAACGAACCGGCCGGAGTATTAGCCGCAGAGCGTGTTCTTCAGGCCCTAGAGGCTCGGCAAACCGAGGCTCACGGTACCTTCATAGCCTTTCGGGGGAATACCCGGGCTCTGGCCCAGCAAATCCGTTACCTAGAAGACGACCTCAACCGCATGTGGTCTGCCGAACGGGTCCAGGCTCTGCAAACCGCTCGGGACCCGGAGTCGGCCAGCCCTGAATCCCAAGAACTGCTCGAGTTGCTCTCTAGCCTGAACGAAGCCATTGGGGCTTCCGACGGCCCGGTTTATCTCCTAGATCTTCACACCACTTCGGCCGACGGAGCGCCCTTTGCCACCATTGGCGACACGCTTCGTAACCGCAAGTTTGCTCGCTCCTTTCCCCTGCCCGTCATTTTGGGACTCGAGGAACAAATCGATGGGCCCATGCTTGAGTACATGAATGATCGCGGGGTGATCACCATGGGGGTCGAAGGTGGACAGCACGACTCTCCGAAGTCCATTGATACTCATGAAGCAGTTTTGTGGAATGCCTTGGTTCGAGCGGGGGTGATTGCACGCGAAGAGATTCCCAACTTCCAATACCATCGCGATCATCTGAGAAGCTCATCGAACGGTGCTCCCGGTCTCATGGCTATCCGCTACCGTCATGACATCAAATCCAAAGACAAGTTTGTCATGGATCCCGGG
>JABDJR010000512.1 GCA_013003415.1 Candidatus Eiseniibacteriota bacterium
GTTGAGGTCTCGGTGTTCCCACCTTCCATTTCATATCGAGTGGTGGCCGGCAAAATGAGCACCGTGTCTTTCGGTTCCACAAACATTTGCCGATTAAGAACAATATCGTGGTGCACGCGAAGGGAAATGTTTTCGAGAGCGCGACGTACAAACGCGCGATCCGGTAAGACGTCGAGTAAATTGCTGCCAACGCAGTAGAGAAAGTCGAGGTCGCCCTTTTCTGCTTGGTTGATCATGTCGACGGCATAAGATCCGGGCCAATCAGGAACCTCAAAGTTCCAATGACGTGACAGGTTCTTTGCCGACTCTGAGCCTACCGCGGCTCCCCCGGGGAAAGTGTTTGGTACGCAGCCCATTTCGGCTCCACCTTGTACTCCCGAGTGGCCTCGGATGGGCATGAGTCCGCATTTGGGTTTGCCCACAAACCCCAGAGCCAGAGCCAGGTTGGCGATGGTCTGTACATTAGCTACGCCATGACGGTGCATCGTAATGCCCATGGACCAAACAAAAACAGCACTGTTGGCTTGCTCGAGATAGTCGGCGAAGCTTTCCATGGTGGCTTGGGGTACGCCGGAGGCGGTTTCAAGCTCTTTGAAGCTTGATTGCTTCAGTTCTTCCTGAACCTCGTCCCACCCGCTTGTGCGCTCGGCAATGAACCTGTCGTTCAGAGCGCCCCGTTCATGAAGGACTTTCATGGTTCCATTGAGAAAAGCAATGTCGCCGCCAACTTTAATCGGAAAGTGCTGTTCAACGATTTCAGTGCCTAAGACTGCGGATCTTACGGACGATGGAACCCAGTACTTTTCCAGGCCCGGCTCGCGATAGGGATTAATGGAAAGAACCTTAGTGCCCGCTTCTTTGGCGAGATGCATGTACTTCATCAGAACCGGCTGGTTGTTTGCCGCGTCACTACCGATAAAAACCACAAGATCCGATCCGATCAGATCTTTGTAGCTACAGGTTGTGGCGGCAAAGCCAATCGTTGTCTTGAGACCCGTCGTACTTGGTGAGTGACAAATGCGCGCGGAATTATCCACATGGTTGGTGCCCAGGAAACGGGCGACCTTCTGGGTTGCGTAGTAGGTTTCGTTGGTGGTTCCTCTTGAAACGAGGTAGAAGGCACTGCGCTTAGGTTCGGTCTTTGAAATCTTGTCCGCGATGAGGTCTTCGGCTTCTTCCCAAGACACAGGTGTAAATCCGGGTTCCCCGCGGCGACGGACCAAGGGGGATTGAACGCGACCCAACATGCGGAGCTCTTTTTCCGTTTTCCCCTTTAGGGAGTCAAGATTGGACAAAGGAGAGGGCTCAAAGCTCTTCATGGTGTTCAGGTGCAGCAGGTTGAGGCGAATCCAACAAAGATGGACCCCGGACATGGTCCAGTCCTTTAGACCACTGGTCCCCAGGGCGCAACCATCGCAAACCCCGTGACGAAGAATGCGCAGGGCGTATAGGGGAGAGCGCCGATTCGCCCAAAGCGTTTTGAAGATTTCTAGATAGGGGCCAAAGCGTCTGCCCAGTATGGATGCCATGTTTCGAGTATAGGGATTCTGAATCTCTTTTTCATCCGTAGGTAAGGATCTTTTGGCTACTCATGGCTCTCCAAAACCCGCTATCGTTTAGAGAGCGAGGAGGAGTTTTGAAGCGCAAAATACTCGTAGTCGAAGATGAGTTGGATATCCTTGAGGTCCTTGAGTTCAATCTTGCCCGCGAAGGGTTCAAGGTTCTTACCTCAAGCGACGGCGAAGAGGGGCTGGCCCTCGTCAAAAGCGAGGCTCCTGACCTTGTTCTTCTCGATCTTATGTTGCCCGGAATGGACGGAATCGAGATTTGCCGGCGAATTCGCGAAGATCCGGTGACGAGCCAAACGGTCGTCGTGATGCTCACTGCGAAGTCCGAGGAGAGCGATGTCGTCCTGGGCCTCGGAATTGGAGCCGACGACTACATTGCCAAACCCTTTAGTCCGCGAGAGGTGATTGCTCGCGTGAAGGCCAACCTACGCCGGGCCCCCGATGTGCAGAGCAAGACACGGGAAGATAGTTTTCGCTATGGCGACTTGGTGGTGGACTACGCCAAGCACGAGGTAACTCTGGCCGGCTCTCCCCAGAGCTTCACGGCAACAGAATTTCGCCTACTGCGATTCTTGGCCGATCATCAGGGCCGAGTATTCACACGCGACGAGCTACTCACTCGGGGGATCAAGGGCGAAGTGGTTGTTGTCGACCGAAACATCGATGTCCATATTCGCTCCATCCGGAAGAAGCTTGGTCCCCATCGCGATCTCATTGAAACGATCCGGGGCGTCGGCTATCGCTTCAAAGAGGTGAGCTAGGCCCAGCCCAGCATCTAGACCGCGACTTGGGCCTTGATTCTGGGGTGCGGTTCATACCCTTCAACTTTAATGTGGTCATAGCGAAACGCAAACAGATCGGTAATTGAAGGGTCGAGCTTCAATTGAGGCAGCGCTTTAGGCTCGCGAGAGAGTTGAAGCCGCGCCTGATCCACATGGTTGTTGTAGAGGTGAGCGTCGCCAAAAGTATGAACAAAGTCCCCCGGCTCGAGTTGGGAGACTTGGGCGATCATGCAGGTTAAGAGGGCGTAGCTTGCAATGTTGAAGGGCACTCCCAAAAACACATCGGCGCTGCGCTGATAAAGCTGGCAAGAAAGCCGCCCCTCGGCCACGTAGAACTGAAACATCGTGTGGCATGGAGGGAGAGCCATGGTTTCGATGTCGGCTACGTTCCAGGCGCTAACCAGAATCCTTCGCGAGTTGGGGTTGGTCTTCAGGCTATGGAGGACCTGTTTGATCTGGTCGATGGGTTTCCCGTCGTGACCGGGCCAAGAACGCCACTGTTTGCCGTAAACCGGCCCGAGTTCGCCCTGTTCGTCGGCCCACTCGTCCCAGATGGAAACCCCATTGGCTTTCAAGTAGGCGATGTTTGTATCGCCCTGCAAGAACCAAAGCAATTCATGAATGATCGACTTGAGATGGAGTTTCTTGGTGGTGACCAGTGGGAAGCCTTCGGTGAGGTCGAAACGCATCTGATGGCCGAAGATGCTTTTGGTGCCGGTTCCGGTCCGGTCACCCTTTTCGTTTCCCTCATCGAGAATCTTCTGAAGCAGATCTAAATAGGCGCGCATAGGTTCAGTATGGGGAACCCGGGTCTCGCTCGCAAGTCCGTAGTCTAGGCTCGTTGTCTACGACGGTGTGCTTGCATTCGGGCTCTGGTGCTTTTAACCACACGCAAGAAATGCAGCGTGTGGGCAAGAGGGCTGATATGACTCGTTTCATCCCCATAGATCGTGCGGATGGGGACCCAGTCGAGTTTCATGTCCTGCTCGACACAGACCGCAATCATCTCAACCTCAAATTCAAACCCAGTTTCTGAACTGGCTAACATGGCGTCGATGATGGGATTGGTAATCAGTCGGTAACCGGATTGGTTGTCCCGAATCTCTCGCCCCATGGCCCAGGAAAAGCTGCGGCGAGCGAACGAGTTGGAGAGTCTGCGAATAGGCGGCATTTCACTGAAGTCCCTGGCGCCAATGATGAGTTCGGCGTGAGTCTCCTTCCACTTGGACAGGAACTTTGTGATTTCCGTGGGGTCATGTTGTCCGTCGGCGTCGAGGGTGAGGACGCCATCGTAGCCTTCGGACTTCGCATGGCTAAAGCCGCGCTTCAGAGCATTCCCTTTGCCTTGGTTAGGGACTTGGGTCAGCACTTCGGCCCCAGCCTGCTTTGCAAACTCACCGGTTTGGTCGGTGGATCCATCGTCCACCACGATCACGGTGAGATGCTTTTTGGCCTCCTGGATCACGGGAATGATCCGCTCGCCCTCATTATATGCGGGTATTAGGGCCATGAAGCCTCGGGATTCTGACATGGGCACGGAGTCTGATAGAATACGCAGCTCTTGACCAGCCCCTTTGGAGCCATGAAAACAGCACAAAGCTTCGAAACCCAAGACGAAAAACGCGCCTACGTTCGAGACCTCATGGATCGGGCGGAGATCCTCCTGTCACCCATGGCCGGTGTGTCGGACCGTGCCTTCCGAGGCGTCTGCCGCGAGCTGGGGGCAGACGTCACCTACTGCGAGTTTGTGAGCGCCAACGGGGTGCTCCACGGGAACCCCGCCACCTTTGACCTTATGGAAGTTGGCGAAGAGGAGTCCCCCATTGGAATCCAACTGTTTGGAAGCGAACCCGAAGTTTTAGCTGAGGCGGCTCGGACGACCGAGAAGATTGGCCCCGATATCATCGATCTCAACTTTGGTTGCCCGGTGAAGAAGGTGGTGAAACGCAACGGCGGGTCCGCACTGCTCTGCAACACGCCGCTCATGGAAGATATTGTGCGCGCGGTGGTCAATGCCGTCTCCGTACCCGTGACGGCCAAGATTCGTCTGGGTTGGAGCAAGGGTACGGTGAACTACCTAGAGACCACGAAAATGCTAGAAGAGGCGGGGGCCTGCGCGATCACCATTCATGGTCGGACCCGCGATGAGGCATTTCGGGGAATTGCGAACTGGGATCCTATTGCCGAGGCAAAAGACAACGTCTCCGTTCCCATCATTGGCAACGGTGACGTTTGGAACTACGAAGACTTCGCAGAGATCAAAGAGCGCACCCAGTGCGATGCGGTTATGGTGGCGCGAGGCTCCATTGGGAACCCTTGGATTTTTGATGAAATCAAAAGCAATCTCCAAGGTGGAGAGTGGACGCCTCCTACCCTAGAGGAGCTCTTCCGGAAAGTGGTCGATCATATGCATCGGGAGGTCGCCCTCAAGACCGAACG
>JABDJR010000519.1 GCA_013003415.1 Candidatus Eiseniibacteriota bacterium
CTCTCGGGCGAGAGTTAGGTGGACGAGGCGTCCAACGGCAAAGTGAGGCGTATCTGAGGTGTAGTTACTTGGCCTTCTTACCGAAGAGCAAGATTTCCGGATCTTCTACCGAAATCGAACGACTCGAGTACCGCCCCGGAGCAGCACCAAACCCCATGATACTACGAAAGCCGGCTTGTTCCATTTGTCGTTTCAATCCCGGGAAAACAAAGTAGCGTTCGTTCAGGGGCAACTTCTCTTCACCGCTACCTTCAATATTCACGCTTTCCTGAGTTTTCAGATATCCCGTTTGGGTGTCGTAGCCGGAAAGATCTTTGGAGGTCCGTATCAACCACAACAAACTCATACCGCTCACCACCACACGACCACCGGGCTTCAGCGCTTCATAGGTCGCATCGAGAATCTTCTGATTCTCATCGTCGTCTTCCATCAACCCAAAGGCACCGCCCCCCAGAATCAAAGCTGCGTCAAAAACTCCGTCAAACCGAACCGTCCGAGCATCGCCCTTCACAAACTCAACCTGAAGATCAGCCGCTTCGGCCGTGCGCGCTCCAATCCGCATGAGCTGGTCAGAAATATCCAAAGCGGTGACGTTCTTATAGCCCCGACGCGCCAACTCCAAAGCATGACGACCGGCCCCCGAGGCCACATCTAGAATCGACTCGCTAAGCCGAAGTCCCATAAGGCTTTCCAGAAACTCAACTTCCTGAGCCACCTCACGGCCAAAGGCCGGCTCCTCCTCCAGATCGAACTGGGGCATAGGGAGAACTTCATAGATTTTTCGGGGTGGGCGGGAAACCATAGGGAGCCTCTTCATAGCTGGATTAGGACGGTTTAAGGTGTTCAGAGCCCAAAGCTCTGTCCGTGGGAGAATCGCATACGCCCCATGGCTCTGCTATACTTAAATTCTGTTTCCCGCTGAGTGCTTGGTCCCCGCCACCCATCGAGCTTTCAGCGTTTTTATCGCCACCAATTAGACCGGTCCAAAGCGACCCGGAAAAACGGCGATAACCAACATCAAGCTCGTCACGCAACCGCGAGCTGGAGGCATCATGAAGCTGCGTCGCTTGTCTGTGATCGTTACTCTGACTCTTGTTTGTATCGTCGGCGCGTCGCCGCTAATCCTCGACGCCAACGATTGGGTACCCCCCACTTCCATGGCCCCGGGCCTGGAGATTTCGGCCAACCCCCAAGTGTGGGAACGCATTCATGCCAAGGGGCTCGACCCGGTTTTTGACCGCACCGACGGTACCCCAAACTCTCTCGACCTCATGGGCTTTTACTTCGATCAAGAAGTGGATCGCCTTTCCTTCAAGGTCAACTTCTATCGCCCCCCCGGAACCGACAAAGACGCTCCCCTACTGCCCCAAGACGGACAAGCCTATGTGCTCATGGACTACATGGCTGGCGGACAAACCGAGCTACCGGGGAACATTGAAGGCAGCGCACCTTTTGCCTGGGACCGCGCCGTGCGCTTGCAAGCCAACGGCGACAACTTGGTGGCACGCATTGTCGATGACCTAGGATCGGAGCGCGAAAGCGAACGCCTCCGCAAAGTGGTTGGCTCATCGAAGTGGTCTACGGCCGAAGCCAGCATGTGGCTCCCCGAAGGCTTCAAAGATGCGGTTAAACTTGCCAGCGGCAAACCCGGTCAAAGCTACGAAGCCCTAGCCCGACACGCCGCCACCACCGAAGCCACGCCCATTCAGTTTTATGTATTCACGGCGCAAGACGGCATGGTGGTTGACGATCTTTTAGCATCGAACCAGGCCTATGCCCCGGTGGTAAACACACACAACGTCGCCTTCATGCAGCATGGAAACCAAGGTCTCACCTACACCGATGTATTCCGCGGAACCAGCGGCGAGAACGCAGCCTTCGATGGCGATCCCAATAACCCGGACAACGGCTTTGACGAAATTTTAGACGCCCACGACTACTACAACTTGCCTCTGAACTGGCACCAGGGTGGCCTACTCATTACTGCGGCCGCCGAGCACGATCCGGCTTTCAACGCGCAGCTTTTGGCCGGCGTGAACGCGGGACGCTACGAGATGATTACCTCCGCCTACGGCCAGCACATGATGCCCTTCGTGCGCGACGAGATCAACGGCAAGGCGGTCGATGTTGAAAACGACCTCATCAATTACCACTACAACTACACGCCGCGTGTCGCGTGGGTACCCGAGCGCGTTTGGGTGGAAAACCCGGACGACGACGGTAACGGCTCAACCTCGAACGCCGCCGTCATTGACTACATTGAAGATGACTTCACGGACAATGGCGTGTGGGCGGTTATCCTCGATGACTACATTCACTGCACCGAGCGCAACAACGCGCTCGATGATCACCACGTTTACACCTACGCCAACGGCATCAAGATCTTGCCCATCGATAACGACTTTGTGGGTCAGGTGAACTACAACGCCGGTGACGCTTGGAACACGATCCTCGCCGGCACCTCCGACGAAATCATCATCTACGGAAACGACGCCGAGTTTGTGGCCGAAGTAAGCCAGGGCACGAACCAAGCTGCCCTCGGAAACTACATCTGGCTCTTGCAACAGTGCTCCAACAACAGCGCCACGGTGGGCGTGTGGAAACTGACCGACGTCTTGAACGACCCGGGCTTCACCGTGCAGAGCATCAACCTTCACAACGGAACCTATGGCCTCCTTGGCGGCTTCGACGGTTACGGGGGCGGCAACAACTTCTGGTACACCGACTACGCCGGTTATGTCGGCCCATCAAACCTCGATGCTCACGTTCCTAAGTGGGACTACGGGACTCAGTGGGATTTTGCCCTGAACAAGATCCTCTCGGTTCCCAACAACGACCTTCGTGAAATGGCTTGGTACATCTTGCTAACCAACCTTCACGAGACCGGTTGGCATGACGACGGCCAAATCTCGGGATGGCAGCATCACTACGCCAACCATATACGGTCGGCCAACGCCCATAGCGAAGCTGCTCGTTGGGCGGACGGCTTGTACGCCACCACAACCGGGGCCTATATCGCCGACTTCGAAGACGATGGTGCCGACGAACTGGTGATGTACAACGATCGCGTCATGGCCATCTTCGACGGCATCGGCGGAAAGCTCCAGTGGATGTTTGCCAAGGGCGTCGACTACGGATACAGCGTGGTCTCCAATGACAACGTCTACTGGGTTGACACCGATGGGGACTACAACGAAACCAACCACGTGGCCGGTTTATCCGACGTCGGTGTCGGCGGGGTCAGCCGAGACAGCGATTTCTACTCCTTCAACGTCATCACGGGTAGCGGCAACAACCTCGAAGCCTGCATCCAACACCCCGATGTCACCAAGATCGTAAAAATGAACTTGGGCGAACCGTACTTCTCCGTGGAGTACCGCGCGGACGGAAAACAAGTCTACGTGAAGAACGGAATGTCTCCGGACCTTCTTGATCTCACCTGGAACGCCCAACGGGATCGCGTTTGGGACCCTGATGGCGGCGGGTACTTCGGCCAGAAGAACCCCAACACCGATGCCACCACCGCCATTGTCGTTGGGTCGGCTGGGGCTTCCCAGAACTTGCAATACGACTCCACCTTGATGGGAGTCGACGAATTTAATGGCCAGGCGCCTTTTGAAATAATCTTCTACGGCGGCTACACCGGTGCGGCCGACTCCACCGGTGCGATTGCCGAACTGAAAACGCTTCGCGATGGGCTCACCGATACCCTCGGCCCCATGGCCTCACGCGGCACCTACTTCCCCACCTCGAAACAACTCACCCTGTACTTCGATGACTTGGTG
>JABDJR010000536.1 GCA_013003415.1 Candidatus Eiseniibacteriota bacterium
GACCAAGGGGTCAAGGTCCCCGACAAGGAAGGCGCCTACAAGACCGCGTCCGCCGATCGCGCCGATCGTCGAGCTTACGATGGAGCTCCCCCCGTCATCCCTCACGAATCTTTCAAAATGGCATGCCGCGAATGTCACGGTAGTGAGGGTATATACATTCAGGATTTGGGCTACTCCCCGCCATCCCCCCACGAGATGACCTCGGGAATGAGTGCCGAGAGCCGGTGTCAGCAATGTCATGTGTTCCAGAACACCACCGCATCTTTCAAACCTACAACTTTCGAAGGTTTGGCTCAGGACCTCGGCTCCGGATCGCGGTTCTGGGAGGGATCCCCCCCTACCATTCCCCATCAGGTCTTCATGCGAGAAAACTGCGCGGCCTGCCATTCGGGACCGGCCGCCCGGGAAGAGATCAGAACGACTCATCCCGAGCGCGAACGTTGCCAGCAGTGCCACGTTCCGCAAGCGAGTCAGAACACATTTTCGCGTCAGGGAGATGAGTAACCTCATCTCCCTCGCTTTTTCTAGTTCATGCTTTGGTTATAACTTGGAGGCACATGATGAAGTTATGGTTAGGCATTTTGGCCACGCTTGTTCTCGCTTCTACCTCGACAGAAGCTGCACTTGCCGCAAAGGGGAGCGCAACTCTGCGCCTGCGTTACGAGCAATTCGACACGCCGTCCGGAAACCCGGCTCTTGATCAGCAGTTTGGCGGCTTTCATGCCCGCCTTCGACTCAAGGGCGCAGCGTGGCACGGTTCCTGGAGTATTCAAGGAACTCTCCAGGGAGCAGCCACTCAAAGTCTTCCCGAGAACGGTGCCTTTGGCATCAATCCCGTGTACCTGGCCGCCAATGACGGTGACACCGATCCGGGTAAACTGAGCCTTCTTGAGGGCTATGTTTCGGGCCATGGTGACTCTTGGGACTTGAAGTTGGGTCGCCAGTCTTTCGCTGAGGGTGCCGAGCTCAAGACGGGGGTGAAATACCTCGATGGTGTGGCCAAAGCCCGATTAGCCGAACGACTCATCGGAAACTGGGATTGGGTCAACGTTGGCCGTCGTTACGATGGTGTTCGCTTGGGGGCCAAAGCCGAAGACAGTCGTATCGAAGCGTTCTACATGCAGCCTTTGGCGGGCGGCGTGAACTACAAAGAAGCGCACGAGTGGCTGGACGATCTCCAACTCTACGGTGTCACCATGTCTTCGGTACGCGAAGGGCTCTTCCCCACCACGTTGGTTCGAGGCTCTGTGTTCCGCTATGAAGACGAACGGCCCGGCGCCATCAACGCAACCGGTGACGAAGTTGACGTTTGGACCGTGGTCGGTTCGATTCTCGGAGGCTCCAAGGGCAGCGATGCTTTAGTCTGGGTGGCCGGACAGTTTGGGGACTGGGGAAATGATGACCACAGCGCGTGGGCGGTGATTGTAGAAGTTGGAAAGCGTCTTTCCGACGTGAAAGGGAAGCCCCAGGTACGCGTCGGTTACGCTCAGGCGTCGGGTGACGATGGCACCGATGGTGACCACACGTCCTTCTTCAACGTCCTTCCTACCAACCACAAGTTCTACGGACGCATGGACTACAACGCCTTTTCGAACCTTCGTAACTTGTACGCCATCGCCTCGTTTACACCGACCCAATCCACCAGTGTTCGGTTAGCTGCACACACGTACTTGCTGGTGGAACGTACCGATGCCTGGTATGGCGGTTCGGGAGCTTTCAACGAGAACGTGCTGGGTTACGCGGCACGGCGTCCGGCCTCGGGGACTTTCAGAAATCGTGGCATTGGACAGGAAGTCGATGTGGACATCACCCACACCATTAACGGGAACCTTAAGACGATGCTCGGGGGCGGCTTCTTCCGGGCCGACCAAGCCGCCGATGAAGTATTGACCCACGACGGCGACGGCTATTGGGGCTATCTACAAGTCGTGGCAAACGTTAATTAGGGGAAGCGACAGCTAATAGATTCAAGCCATAAGCTTTGAGCTAGCGCGGTTGCGTCACTAGAGACGCGGCCGCGTCTCTCTAGAAATAGGTCTTGGTCACAAGCTTCCGCTTGGAATCATCTTTCATGGTGAACGTGATCTGCGTACCATCGTCGGCAAGCATCCACTCACCGTATTGCTTCCACCAATTGCCGTCGACCTGTTGACCGTCGATGGCATGAATCCGATCTCCTCTTTTCCATCCTGCTTGTTCGGCTGGACTACCTGGAGCAACATAACTGACTTCCAAGGCGCTTTGTTGAAAGGTTAGGCCCAAACCCGTTTTGTCTCGAGCCAAGGGTTGGTCGAAGTTGGCCCCGGGTTCCAGCCAAAGACAATCATGAGGATAGTCAAACATGACGCGGAAGTGCCGGAGAATCCCGGCTCCAAGGTTCCCGTCTTGCTTGACGGTGTCAAAAGCGCCGCCCCGATTCTCGTTGGGAATAGCCCCCGGAATGTCTTTGAGCTTAAACCCTGCGATCTCAACTTCTTTCAACGTGATCATGGTGTAGATGGAAGAGCCTCCCACGCCCCCGCCGAGGCGCGAGGAGCGCATCTTACGCCCATCTAAGAGACTTTCTTTTTCAGCATAGGCGGCATACATAGAGAGGGCGCTACCCTGTCCGGTATCTAGGCCGACCAGCGCAGGCTCACGACCCTCGATCGAAATGTGAACATCTTTGTGCCCTTCATCGGCAGGCAAGATGGGGAGGCGGCGCGCATCTCCATGATCGCTAAAGCTATTGGGTTCGTGAAAACGAATTCTAGAGTTGGGGTAGTCGATGTCGACGATCATGGTGGCGAAAACTTCTTTGCCCAAAATCACGGGAAGATCGCGACCCATTCGGTAGGCGACCTCGCCCAGGTCGATGGTGGCCACGGTCAAAGGGCCAACCTCCAGAGAACCAACCGTGATCGAAACATCGTTCACGATTCCGGCTTCACTCATGCCACCAGTGCCTCGGGCGGGAAGAGAACCCTCGGCCTTCAAGCCCAGGGCTTGGACCATGGGCTTATCGAGACAGGTCATGCCGGCCCCACTATCAAGAATGATGTCGGTTGCTAGGCCGTTCACGGTTCCCTTAAAAAAGATGTATGCGCCAAAGTACAGCTCCATGGGAATCCACTCCGTGGAAGGCTCCCCCCCTTGGATGCGAACCACCTTAGAGCTATCCCCAGGTCGCTTAAAGCGTACTGGCGAAACTCCGGAGTTCACTTTCACGCTTTCCCACACCACGGTCTGGTCCTGCATCGTGTTTCCGTGAATCACTTCTTGCTTATGTCCGTAGCGCACGCCGTCGACGATCTTGAAGTTGCTGAAATGAACCCAGGACACGGAACCGTCTTGGGTGGTTCTTCCCCACTCGCTCGAGCCATCGTTCGCGTCGATGAACATCTCAATGCGATCGCCATCGGCGTAGTCGAAGCGAACCACCTTCCATCTTTTGCCGCCTTTTTCTTCGTCATCCCCAACCGAAACCGTCACATCGTGTCCGCGGAAGTGACGGTTAAAAATCCGTTCCAAGCTTCGACGCGTGTTCGTTACTTTCTCGAGACCCATGTCCTCAATTTGGCCACTCGCGTTTCTTTCCCAGCTGTCTCCCGGGCCCACAGATTCAGTCCCCTTGACCACTTTCAGATCGTACTCCGTGAGCTGATAACCCTCCCCGTGGACAACCACCGAAAGCGTGCCTTCAAGACCGGCAACCGAAATGGTGCCTTGGAGAGTCAGATCCTCCACTTGATTGAGGGCATCCCACCCTCCAAGCCACTCAACGTGTTTTTCGATGAGGGCCTTGGCGTCGGCCGGTACTTCACCGCCCAAGGTGACCGAGGGGTTTAGGAAGACTGCCGCCAAGCCCAGGCACGTCGACCCTAGAATGAGAGCCAACGTTTTGAGTTCTAAGTGTTTCATCGAGACCGTTCCTCTTTGCGGGTTTAACGCCCGTAACGTGACTTGAGGGTCTGCAAGCCAGATGGGGATGATGCCAGTACGGACAAATTCAGGTGTTCTTGGAATGCCGCGTCCGCCCCCTCCATCGACTCTTGTCGTCTTGCAGAGTACAGAGTGACCAGATGTTCCATAGCGAGATGGTTGTGGTGAAGACATGACAAGAACGTACTGCGGCTCCACACGGCTTGGTGAACATCCTTCAGACCATCATCGAACAGGGCAAGCAAATGCTCCTCGGCATCAATGACCAAGCTGAGCTGCTGGCCCGGCCACCGGGAAAACACACGACGCCCATCTGGTTGCAGAATGCATTCGCAACCCGTTAGTTCTGTTGGGTCATAAACTTTCACGGTGACAAGACAACCTCGTGCCGCCGCTTTGATAAAGTCTCCTTTGAGTTCTTCAAGAATCTCGGGAAAGATGTCTGCGAGCACCATGCCCTTTGCGCGCCCCAACATGACGCGCGCGCGCTCTAGAACCTGACCCGCGCTTTTCAATGCGTAAACACGATCATCCACCACTTCGAGATTGAGTTCGGCCAAAGCTTCTGCGGCAGACTTCGTTCGATCTTGGAAATCGCGAGACATTTGGCTCAGGAGTTCCTTGGGAGGGACCGCTCGCACGACGCGGTTCTCACCCTCGTCGACCAGCACGGCCCCCTGATCCTGGAGGGAGGCAATCGCCTTGTAGGTGTTGGCGGTGGGCTTCCCAATAGCGTGGCTCACCCGATATCCGGTGGACGCCTCGTTCTGCAATAGATAGGTGTATACAAGGGCTTCGATCTCGCTGAAACCGAGGTCCTGTAGGGCTTCTAGAGGCTCTTCTAATTCAGTAGTAGTCATAGCTACTACTATAAGAGGTTCGATTTGGGTTGTCAAGCCGAAACTCCTCAGAGGCCCTAAAAGACTGTGGGCCTTATGATTTCCCGCGATAGGCACCTCGTCGGGAAAGAGAAAACGAGCCCCAAAAACCTTTCAAAACTTTCCGTTCATTTTTCAAAACCTGCTCGTTTTGGGATATGGTGGTGATCTCCTAAACGCAACGCGCGCTCAGG
>JABDJR010000575.1 GCA_013003415.1 Candidatus Eiseniibacteriota bacterium
TCAAACTGCTCACCCAGTTGTTCGGGGATCGCACACTCATCAGCAACGCGACCGGGTGCTCGTCGATCTACGGGGGCAACCTGCCCACCACTCCGTACACCACAAACGCCGAGGGTCGTGGGCCCGCCTGGGCGAACTCCTTGTTCGAAGACAATGCCGAGTTTGGTTTGGGGTTCCGCTTGGCGGTCGACGCCCATCGAGATCACGCTTCCTCGCTTCTGCAACGTCTGTCTCCCAAACTTGGGGATTCCCTGGTTGAGAGCTTGCTTCACGGTGAGGATCGATCCGAGGCAGATATCCACCAGCGCCGAGACCAAGTCTCGGCCCTTCGAGAGAAACTAAGCCGTATCGATGGACCGGAGGCGGCCCGGCTCGACCTTCTTGCCGACTACCTTGTGCGGAAGAGTGTGTGGTTGGTGGGGGGAGACGGTTGGGCCTTCGATATCGGGTATGGAGGCCTCGATCACGTGCTTTCGATGCAGCACAATGTGAACGTGCTTGTGTTGGATACGGAAGTTTATTCCAACACCGGTGGCCAGGCTTCCAAGGCCACACCTATTGGAGCGGCGGCTAAGTTTGCCGCCCGAGGGAAAGAGACGGACAAGAAGGACCTCGGGCTCATGGCCATGAACTATGGGCATGTGTACGTGGCTAGCGTGGCTTTTGGTGCGAAGGACAATCAAACCGTCAAAGCCTTCATGGAGGCCGACGCCTACGACGGGCCATCCCTCATCATTGCCTACAGTCATTGCATAGCCCACGGCTACGACCTGGCTCATGGGGCCGACCAGCAAAAGCGCGCCGTGGATAGCGGTATATGGCCACTCTTCCGATACGACCCACGAAGGGTCGCGGAGAACCAAGCGCCTCTCACTCTCGATGCGCGAGGAGCAAAAATTCCCGTGTCCGAATACATGAGTCAGGAGGCTCGGTTTCGCATGGTCGAGATGGTAGATCGCGAGCGATTCAAAAGCCTCGCCCAAGGAGCTCAATCGGCGGCTGAGCGTCGGTTAGCCGTCTATCAGCATCTGGCGCAGTTACGCACTCCGGTTATAGTTGACGGCAGTGCGGAGAGTAGCAACGGGAAGGGGGAGAAGTAATGGACACCAGAACTCGCTACTTGGGTTTGGACTTACCGCATCCGTTTGTTGTTGGCGCTTCGCCACTGGGCGATAGTGTGGATTCCGCGAAGCGAATGGAAGATGCGGGGGCGGCTGCGGTTGTGATGCGGTCCTTGTTTCAAGAACAGATCGACGCCGAAGCCATGGCCACTCACATGTCGACGGAAGTTCACGCCGAATCCCATGGGGAGGCTTC
This sequence comes from Candidatus Eiseniibacteriota bacterium, assembly GCA_013003415.1. Lineage (GTDB taxonomy): Bacteria > Eisenbacteria > RBG-16-71-46 > JABDJR01 > JABDJR01 > JABDJR01. Next base: position 1,318 of record JABDJR010000575.1, read on the forward strand.
GAGCTACTTTCCTTCTCCCGAAGAGTTCGTCATGGGGCCGGACGAATACTTGGAACGCCTGTGTCGAACCCGCGAAGCTCTAAATGTGCCCGTGATCGGTTCGTTGAATGGAACCACGCTCGGGGGATGGCTTTCTCATGCCCTGCTCATTGAAGAAGCGGGGGTCGATGGGCTTGAGCTGAACATCTATGATGTGCCCATGGATGCCACTCGATCCGCCGGGGATATCGAGGATACAGTGGTGGAAATGGTGAGTGAACTTAAAGCGAAAACCAATCTGCCCCTGGCCATCAAGCTCTCCCCATTTTACACCTCTATGGCGCACTTTGCGGGCCGGTTGGAAGAGGCTGGAGCGGACTCCCTGGTTCTTTTCAATCGCTATTTTGAGCCCGATGTGGATATTGAAGAACTTAGGGTGACAACCCAACTGCAATTGTCGACATCTTCCGAGTTGGCGCTTAGACTGCGTTGGTTGGCGGTCCTTTCTCCCATTTTCGGCGGAAGTTTGGCCGTTACCGGTGGTGTTCACACCGCCACCGACGCGATTAAGGCCCTTATGTGCGGGGCCGACGCGGTGCAGATGGTGTCCGTGCTGCTGCATCATGGGCCGGCACGTATCGGAGAAAACTTGCTTGGGTTACGAAGGTTTCTTAAAGAAGCGGAATACGAATCTCTGGACCAAATGCGGGGAAGCATGAACCTCGATCGTTGCCCCAATCCTGAAGCCTACAAGCGAGCCAACTATATGCGCGTTCTACAGACCTGGAGTCCCCTGAAGCCGTGAGACGTCGCACCCGTCGTCGGCGCTTTCTTCGATTCCTCAGGTGGCCACTCCTGGTGGTGATCGTGTTCTTGGTGGGGTTTTCCTTTGTGAAGCCTCGGAACGACCGCAATTGGATCCCAGATCACGAGAAGATACCCCTGAGCACCTTCAATGGGGATCAAGTGCAGGTGCGCAATGTACGGCACACCCAGTACACCTCGGTCGATTCTTTCACCG
>JABDJR010000595.1 GCA_013003415.1 Candidatus Eiseniibacteriota bacterium
CCCGGGAACCGATGTGGCGGTCCTTAAAATTGATGTGCCCGCGAATGATCCCCCCTTGCCGGTTGTCCCCCTGGGAAACAGCGATGGTGTGCAGGTCGGTGAGTGGGGCATTGCGGTCGGTAATCCCTTGGGCGAACTTGAAAGTTCGATGACGGTGGGTGTCGTATCTGCAAAGGGTCGACGCGATCTCCGAATTGCCGGCGGTGGGCCTGCCTACCAAAACTTCTTACAAACCGATGCCTCCATCAACTTTGGCAACAGCGGTGGACCCCTCGTCAACGTGAAGGGCGAGGTCATTGGCATTAACTCTGCCGTGAACCCCACAGGACAAGGTTTAGGCTTCGCCATTCCCATCAACATGGCCCGCGAAGTGGCGGCTCAGCTGATTACCGAAGGCGTGATACGCCGCGGATTCCTTGGCATCGTGCCCTGGCCCTTGAACGAAGATACGCGCGCCCGATTCGAGATTAGCCCCGAGAACACGGGCGTCTTGGTTGGAACCGTCCAAGAAGACACGCCGGCCGACCGAGCGGGTCTCCAAGCCGGAGACGTTATTGTTGAGTTCAACGGTAGCGCCGTCGAGGACGTGCCCGACTTCCGAAAGATCGTCGCCGATGCCGGGGTGGGAGAAAACGTTTCAGTTCTCGTCGAACGCGACGGTCGCATGATCGACCTGGGTGTTGTCCTGGCCTTGCGCCCGGACACCCCCGAGCAACCGCAGAGAGTTGCCCCCACCGAAGAAGAGTGGCTTGGCTTGCAGCTTGAACAGGTTACGGGGCGCCTCATGCGTCAATTCAACCTCCAGCTCAGCGAGGGCTTGGTGGTTTCTCAGATTGATATGAGCCGACCGGCAGCCGAGAGCGGTCTCAAAGTGGGTGACGTTTTATTGGAGATCGACGATCGAAGCGTCGATGACATAGAGCGGTTTAGAGAAATCGTCTCGGGCTCAATCGCGGATGAAGCGGCCATGGAATTCCTGGTCCAACGAGGTGGAGAGCGCCTCATGGTCCGTGTGAACAGTCGCGGCTAGACCGCACGTAAGTCAGTTTTGAGGCTGCGGGGTGGAGCTTTCTCAAGGAAGGCTGAATTCCCAGAAGCCAGATTTGACAGGGGTTCTGGCCAGTTGCTAAGGTCCCCGCGGTAAAGAATTATGAGCTGTTGATCCAGCTTGCCCTATGGAGGGTCACCGGAGTTTTGGACGGCGCCTGGTGATCTAGGAAACCGGAAAACGAATGACATCATTGGACTCTACGGAGACGCTGGGCGTACCCGCCTCAAGCCGTCCTCTTTCGAGCCTAAAACTGAAAACGGTCCTTGCCCTTGGAACCTGCGTGACTCTGATCGCAGCGTCTTTGGCGTGGCTTTTTTGGCTCGAAAACACCCCTGTACCCAGCCCAGCCATCGCTCAGGCCGCCCAAGAACAATGCGCCGAGCTTCAGGTCGATTTGGCATCGGTGGAAAACACCGTCCAATCTTTGTCTCGGCATATTGAAACCAGCCGCGGCCTAGAAATGGAAACCCGCGATCTCATGGGGATCGGTCAGCGCGAACCCCTTTTGGCTTCGTACAACCTGGCTCACGCCTTCCCCGTTGAGGGCCCATCGCAAACGGTTGATCTTGCCCCCTCTTTATACAAAGCAACGGCCGAAGCCAAAGAGGCTAAAGAGTCCTATCGTCAGATTCTAGCCACCATGGCCCAGTCTGCCGATGTTTGGCACGGAATCCCCAGCCTTTGCCCCATCGATGGCGGCAGGTTCAGCAGTCGCTATGGCACGCGCAACGATCCCTTTACCGGCCGCATCAAATACCACCACGGCCTTGATATTTCAGCTCCCTGGGGGACGCCGATTCGCTCCAGCGCCACCGGAGTGGTAAAACGCGCTCGTTGGGTCAGCGGCTATGGTCTTCTTGTCGAGCTCGACCACGGCAACGGCATCAGCACGCGTTACGCCCATGTTTCCAGCATGGATGTCTCCGAAGGCGATCGGGTTGAGCGGGGAGAAGTCGTGGCCTATGTTGGTGCCACCGGGCGTGCAACCTCACCGCATCTCCACTATGAGGTCCGTGTTCATGGGCTTCCCGTGAATCCGAAGCAGCACATCTTTGCCAGCGGACTCCTCGCCGACTAAATCCCTTACCCACTCTAGGTTTTGCCTCTAGGGAATCATCCCCCTTGTTTAAGCGGTATTGTTCCCAGTAAAGTAGCCCCGAGCAGTTATTGGGATCAAATCCGTCAGGATGGATTAGGGATGAGTCTTTCCTTGCGGCGTAGTGCTTTAAGCATGTTTGTTTTCGTGTTCCTTTTGGGATGGGCACACGACAGCAGCGCCATTGAAGTAAATGGAATCCGTTTCTCGACCACCGAGAAGCGCACTCGCGTTGTGATTGACCTCGACGCGATGGGTGCCTATACCCATGAGACCATGGTGAACCCTCCTCGGGTTGTGGTCACCTTTGCCGCTTCCTCCATAACTGCCGACATCAAACGCCCGGTCATCAACAACGGTCATGTTAAAAAGGTTCGTACCAACGAACTTCGCGACGGCCGCATTCAAGTTGTCCTCGACCTCAATCACGATGCCCCCTACCAAACCTTTACGCTGGATCGTCCTCCACGTGTGGTTATCGACGTGGCCCACGAAGAGAAGCGGGAAGTGTTCCGCAACGAAGCCGTGGAAGAAAAGAAACCCGAGGTCAACAAAGTTAAGCCCGCAGAGCGTCCCGCGCGAGAGGGCCCGTGGATCGTGGCCATCGATGCCGGTCACGGCGGCAAAGACCCAGGATCATCTCACCACAACCTCCGCGAAAAAGACGTTGTTTTGGCTCTGGCGCGCGCCACCTTTGAAGAGCTAAATACGCGTCCCAACATCAAAGCGGTCATGATTCGCAAAGGCGACTACTACATTCCCTTGCGGAAGCGATGGGAACTCGCCGAGGAAAAGAACGCTGACGTATTTGTCAGCATCCACTGCGACGGGGCCCATCGCAAAGCAGCCAAGGGAACCAGCGTGTATTTCTTGAGTCTTAAAGGCGCCACCGACGCCGCCTCGCGCGAGCTTGCCGAGCGTGAGAACAGCGTCGATGAAGAAGCGATGAAAGAGCAGGAACTAGGAGAACTGGGAAATATCCTCTTTGACATGACGCAAAACGATGCCGTGTCCAAGAGCGAAATCTTGGCCGAGACGGTTCTCGACAAACTCTTTGCCCTAGGAACCGTCTACAGTCGTGGGGTCAAGCAAGCCGGCTTCGCCGTTCTGAAGTCTCCCCGCATGCCTTCCATTCTGGTTGAGGCGGCGTTCATTTCGAACGCCGAAGAGAATCGCCTCCTCCGCAATCGAAACTGGCAGCGGAATTTTGGAAGGCACCTTGCGAACGGCATCGAAGCCTATACGAAGAACGTCGAAGCCTCCGAGTAGGCCCCCTCCACTGCCGCAAAGTTCTTCAAAGACCACCAAAGCCCTCAAGCCCCAAGTCAAACCCCCAATCCCTGAGTCCCTAAGTCCCTAAGTCAAACCCCGAGTACTCAGGCATTCCAGGCCGAATCCCTCCGTTTTCTTTAGTGGGTTAAACCCCGCACTCCCCGGGCCGATACCTAAAAGGCACCAGGGAGGCGTAATGGAAATCCAAATCGAAGAGCAGAGTCCGTGGACCGTGTTTTGTCTTGAGGGAAACCTGGATAGGGAGTCCAGCCCTTCCGTTTACATGCGGTTTCATCGGGAGCTGGTTCGGGGGAAGACACACTTCTACTTCGACCTCGATGGCGTTGAAGCCATCGAACCCGAGGGGCTTGGCGTTCTCGTTCGGTGTTACAAAGATGCGACCAGCCGCGGCGGTGAGGTAGGTTTGGTTCACGTTTCCAAAGAGATTGAGAAGGTTCTGGAATACACTCGACTCGATTCGATCTTCACGCTGGCCGGTTCCCGACCCCTTCCTTCGGATAGCGGTCCCGATTTGGAGGCGGCGTAATGTCTAGAGCCTCTGTGCGGACGGCTGCTCTGGAGATCATGCTCTTTACGGTGGGCGGCACGCGCTACGGAATCGACCTTGGGCAAATCAGCGGTGTGGTTCGGGAGCTTCCTGAAGAACACGCTTTTGAATCTTGGGCCGATGAATCCACCATTCTCTTCCGTGGTCGTCAGGTTCCGGTCTTCATGGCTACCGACATGCTGGCTCCATGCGCGGCTCGTAACCCCAAGGAAGTGATCATCTTCAACGATGGGGTGGGCCTTTTTGGTATGGCCGTCGATTCCACCGATGATGTGGTCGAAGTTTCTCCCGGCAATGATCTCTATACCTTCCCGCCGCAAGAGATCAGCGAAGAATCCCCCTGTCGCCCCTGGGGACTTTTCACCTACTGCGAACGCCCGGTCATTCTTCTGGACATGACCACCGTGGCCGTCCACTAGGCCATTTCCTAGCCAAAAACAGAGTCCGTGAAACCCAGGAATTGCCCTCCGCGGAGGGTGGTATGCTTCTCGTTATGCCATCTACTCTGCATGTCCCCATTGAGGGCATGTCCTGCGTCGCGTGCGCGGAGAAAATCCAGAAGCGTTTAAAAACGGAAACCGGCGTTTTGGACGCAGCCGTGAACTTTGCCACCCGCGAGGCCCAAATCACGGGCGACCTCAACCTTAAAGGGGTGGTGGAAGCGGTCCAGGATGTTGGCTTCGACGTTCCTCTTCACACCCAACGTTTTCGTATTGAAGGCATGCACTGCGCCTCCTGTGTGCAAAGTGTAGAAGATGCGGTGGCCGCCATTCCCGGAGTGATCGAAGCGGGGGTGAACCTTGCTGCGGAAGATCTTCGCGTTCGTGCGGTCGAAGCCATCAATCTTGAGACGGTACAGCGAGCGGTTGCCGGTGTCGGATACCGGGCCATTCCCGAGGCAGAAGACGTTGAGGTTCGGGATGAGGCCCTTTATTGGCGCCGGCGTTTCTTCATGGCCCTTCCTTTGGCAGCTCTGCTGGTCTTGGCTATGTTTCGTGAGCAGATTCCAAGCCTAGCCGAAGTCGA
>JABDJR010000605.1 GCA_013003415.1 Candidatus Eiseniibacteriota bacterium
AACCAAGACGCACCGGCATCTCAAAATTGTCGCGCTGCAGCATGAGCCACTCGAGACCCAAACGCACGCTGTTGGCATCGTCCAAACCGGCATTGAAGGTTTCGTCGCCAGAACCTTGCGTGAGCAAATACCCGAAGGTGGATGAGTCGGCTTCATCGGTAAAGAACAGGAAGGGCTCAAGGCTGGTACGGGTGATTTCCGATTTGCTCCATGGGCGAATCCAGTAGTCCGCTGCCACCAGCAATCGGGAGCTCAGTTCGTAAGACATTCCCAAACCAATGGAGGTGGGAACCGTCATCTCATGGTCTAGAGTTGCAACATTGATGCGAAAGATCGGCGCGTTGGGATCTTGAATCGTAGGCAGAGGGAACACGGTGGCGCTCCCATTCTTGAACTCCAGGGTGTGTCCCAGGAAGGCGCTTGCTCCCAAAGTCAGTTTGCCAAAGTGCATCTTTGAGCCTAGATCGACATTGAACGAGCTGATGTCCTGCTGGAAGGAAGTACCCCCTCCGGTCACCCGCTGACCAAAGACCGAGGCTCCGATTTCTGTGAGGTTGCTCAGCTCGCCGCTTTGGAAGTTGATGGCCAGACCTAAGTCAAGCCAGTCCGCCATGTTGCGAGCTAATCCAATACTGATCGCGTCGTGGCTACCGTCGGGAGTGCCACCAACACCGGTGGTGGCGGGAATGTTGTTGGTAATGGGGCCGACCACCTCAAAACGGGTTTCCTCGGCCTGGAAGGTTGGCGACATGCGGCGATAGGCCAGAGCCGCGGCACCACGCTTTCCGAACACGACTAGCGGTAAGCCAAGGCTGAGGTTTCGGTAGCCTGAAGAAAAGTTGGGGCTCACACGATAATTCTGAGTTTCAAGAGGTTGCCCCGCACCCACATCGAGACGGGCGGGAAAACTTTTAACGCTTCCACCACCGGAAACAATGGCCATTTCCGAGGTCAGTTCCCAACGTCGCATACCCAACAAACCCGCCGGGTTCACCGACATGTACTCCACGCCACCCTCGATCGCCAGTCCGGCTCCACCCATGGCGGTTGGCCGGGCTCCGGTGAGGTCGCGGTTGAGATTCAAGAAACCAAGGTAACCCTGCTCCCAGGAAGAACGTCCGGTTACGTTGAGGGTGTCGGTCGGGGTTTGAAAAGCCTGAGCCTGAACGCCTTCGATAGCGCTAAACAGGCAAACGGCGGCCACGACCAGAACCCCAAAGACACGGGCGACTCGGGTTGAGGTTGGATTTACCGCGTGAAGCATCGAACTTCCTCCAAATAACAGGGTCGGCTGCCGAGCGAGGGACTTAGCCTAAGCGTGGCTAAAGCTACAGACGCGCGCCAAGAATGCTGCTGAGAATAAAAGTGGTGAATCCCCAGAAGACAGCTAACTTTGCCGTCTTCACTTGGTCGAAGGTTACTTCTTCGACGCTACGAATCTTGTACCTGGGAATTACAATTTGGGTCGTTTCGTCGCGCTTCTTGAGAACCGAGTCTTCCATGCGCTCACGCTGCATTTCGAACTTGTCATACTCTTCTTGCACGTAGGCATTGGTCAGCACGATGTTGGGCGGGCCCATATCTTCGATGGTGGCCCGATAGACACGACCAAAAGTTACAAAGGTGACGTCTTCACCTTCCGCAAAGCGACCTTTTAGTTGTTCGCCATCGCGAAAGGTCACCACCATTTTCTTGGCAGCGGAAAAATCATCTTCGTTGGATGAAATCAGCTTTGCACAGCCGGTTAAACCCATTGAAAGACTGACTCCAATAGAAACCAGAGCCAGATATACGAAAAGTCGCTTACGATCCACGGAGGTTCCTCCCACCCATAGCCACTGGGATTGGGACAAAAAAAGAACTGCTTCAGGGCAGTCCAAGGGGGGGTATTGAGTTGTGGTAACGCAGGATAGGAGCTTGGACCCAGACTGTCAAGGAGGCCTGGACATCCAAACGCATTGTGAGGGATTTTGGGGCTCTCGCCGAGGGTCCACAGGGTGAGGTCCGGGTCTCGAATCTGGGATTCGAAACCCGACTGAACCGGCTAAGCCTATCTACATAAAGTACTTAGCAACATCAATGCCGACGCTCTCATCGTCCACGGCACAGAGAATCTCATCGGGGACCGAGCCATTGGGACCCGGAATCGAGAGGTCGATTTCCGCCTGCTCAACCTCAATGCCTTGGCGGTTGGTGATGGGCTTTACGTGGGGTCGATGACAGAGGGTCGAGTCCTCGGACGCCTCGGTGACAACGGCCAGTCGGCCACTCTTCAGTTTTACCAAGGTGCCCACCGGGAACACTCCAACCAAGTTTGCAAAGATCTTCACCAAGACGGGATCAAACTTTTTTCCCCCTTGGGCCAACATAAAAGCTAAGGCCTTGTCTCTCGTGACCGCTTTTGGGGTGTAGCAGCGTTTGGTTGTCATCGCGTCGAAGCAATCGGCAATTGCAACAATACGACCCACCACATGAGGTTTGAACCTGTTACGAACCGCCGGGTAGCCCGGAAGATCAGGATTGTAGTTCAGATGATGTTCAAAGGCCGCCATCATGCTTTTGAAAGCCAGGCTCGAAAGACCACGCATTTTAACAAGCTCACGTACGCCGGCTTCCGGGTGGCGCTTCATGACTTGAATCTCCGCCGAATCCAACATGCCTCGTTTTTGCAAGATTTCGATCGGTACTTTGGTCTTCCCCATATCGTGCATCATGGCCGCAACGCCCAACTCCGAAAGTTGGACTTTGCTCAAACCCAATCTCTTCCCTAAGGCTAAAGAGAAGATGCAAACATTCACCGAGTGATAGAACGTGTAGTTGTCATAGTCTTTGAGAGTGGTCATCCCCATGAGGGTGAACTCTTCTTCCATCATCAGGTCGACCATGTTTTGAACAACACGCTTCGCCCGGCGCAAATTGAGCCGCTTGTTGAGGTGGGCACTGGTCAAGACCGCTCGAGCCACCGTGACTGCCTTGAAAAAGGCCTTCTTAGCACGCTCCTTTCGATCCATGTCCACATCGCTCGGAAGGTCATTCTCATCTTTGACGATTATCACCTCTACCGGGATGGTCTTTTGCTTCATGGCTCGATTGATACGATCCACTACATTTTGAGGGTCCTGAGCGACCTCATCTTCCGTGGTCAAGAGAATCGACTCCAGAAACGCTTCCACTCCTCGACGGTTCAGTTCTCCGTCAAAGAGCACACTTCCCAAGCCTCGTGATTGAAGCTCGAAAGCAAGCCCATCAAACATGGTGCGACCTAAGGCATCAACTTTGAGTCGGACATCGTTCACAAAGAGAAACTCGGAATTGACGTGAAGCCCGAATTCTCCAAGAACGGACAGGATCTTGTTGCTCGCGTCGACAAATGACTCGATCCCCTGGAGGCTGGCCTCGTTGGACCAACCGTGAGAGCGAATCGTCCGCATCGTCACATGAAAGGAACGAACAAGCTCGTAGCCTAGGGCCTGTATTTCTGCGTTCTGATTTTGCGCTGGGGCGTTCATTAGGCGGCCTCCTTCTCGGAAGATTCCCTACCCTCGAGTCGGCGGAGAGCCGCTTGGGCCGCGCCTCGCACAAGTTTGGATTTGTCTTTGCTGTAGCCTTCGAGAATGGTGTGGATGTGAGGGTTTCCGGTCCAGCCAAGGGCCTCGGTGGCACAAGCTCGGAGCTCTTCAAGTTGGGCGCGCTTGAAGAGGGACTTCTTGTTAATCATGTCGGTAAAGTAGGGCACAAACTCATCACCACCGGCCACGGCCAGAGCGCGCAAGAACGCCTTCTTTTCGTTGAGACTGCGATCCCGAAATTTTCTATCTTCCACCGTTTGCAGAAGTACACCGATCCCCATCCGCCCCGCCTGACCTAAGCTGTTGACTGCGGCAATACGAATCTTGGGATCGGAGTCTTCCAAAGCGGCAAGAATAATGTCGCCGGACTTTGCGAAACCGATCTGGACCAAAGCGCCGAGGGTTGCGCCTCGCACATCAACGTTGGGGTGGCGCATCATGTTTCGCAGAGGAACCAGAGCTTCATCGTTCTGGGTTGCTCCCAAAACCTGCACGATATCTTTCACCATGCGTGGGTCCGGGTTTTCCAAATAGGGAATCAGAAGATCAATGCGGTTGGAGGCCGCTTTGGAAATGGCGCGAAGCATCTTTTCACGCGAGGTCTTCGACTCCACTTCGATCAGCATGTCACAAACGGCGGTGAGAGCCTCGGGAGGTAACGCCTCCACATAGTCTTCGATAGCGTCTCGCACATCGATCAGACTTGCATTGAGATGACGGACGATCGCAGCGCAGTTTTCCTGACTCCAACCCTGGGTCAGGGCTTCGTCTAGCCCCTGCTTCATTTTCTCGTTGAGATCATCCCGCTCAGAACGCATTTCGCGAAGCATGCGCATGAGCCCCGCCGCCACATAAATGCGACCATCTCCGATCAAGGATTCCATGGCCTGCCCGAGAACATTTACCGTCTCCAGAAAAGAAGCGGTTTGATCGTCGAGATAGAGGGTTTCCAAAATGATGACCAGAATCTCATCCAACATATAAGAGGCGTGCTCTTCACGGTTGGCTTCTTCCATCACCCGATCTCGATCTTCGGTGGGAACTCCAAACAGATTGGTTTCGTTGTCCGCGAGCCGCGAACGGATCTCTTCGGCGAACTCGTTCGCCATGACTTCATTCTCTTCTGCCTCAAGATCGTGCATCTCAAGGTCAATGAAGTTCATGTATTCCGTCCCGAATTCCTCGGGGACGGGATCGTCCGGGTTTTCGAGATCGAGAATGTCATCGACGGCAATGCAGGCGATGTGCTCAAACTCTCGATCCCACATGAGAGTGACAAGGTCCTCTTCTCCGGTCTCCGCATTCTTGTTGCTGCGGTGACAAACCTCTAGGAAGCCCGCGACTTCATCTTCTTCTAACCCTTCGCGGAAAGTGATCTCGCGAATGCCGTCCCAAAAGAAGCGCCCCGGTATGGAATCTTCGCGGTCGAGTTGCTCCAGAACAGTCTCCCCTTTATAGAAGAACTTGGTCTTTCCAACCGTAAGTCGAACCTCGCTTAGTTCATCAAAGGTGGCGTCAAATTCCTTGGCCAGGACTTGAGTGAAGCGCAAGCACATGGGGTTTTCGGGAGGATAAAGCTGAGTGGCTTTGACCGCCTTCGCAAGGGCACCAACCAAGGCCTCGACACGCGCAACGTCGGGGGGGAGATCGCCACGCTCTTCCTCATCCGACTCGGTGGCAAAAACCGGAGGCGGATCTTGTCCGACTCGATTGATGTTGAACGTAGGCTCAAGCACACTTTCGTCTAACGGCGCCTCCTCAAGTTGAGGCGCAGTACCGTCAACGGCAAACGCGTCACGAAGTCCCTCTGGTTCGTTGGGTTCGAACCAGGCACTGGGTTCTTCATGGTTTACTTCATTGGGCTTGACACACGAGTCCTCGGAAGAAGCCGGTGCCTCATCCCGAGGACGCTTTTCGCCCTGATCCATAGTTCCCTCGACAGTCCTCTAAAATCCTCGTAACACAAACGCGTCCTTAAGGTTGTCGGCTGCATGGAGGGACCGGCTGAGGCGGGGGTTGGGAGGGGCGGAGTCTAGGATTCAGTGTCGCCAAGAATCTGGCGGACAACCCGCGTAACTGTCTCTGTAATTTGAGCTTCCGAGATGTCGGAAGCTTTTCCCCTGGGCGGCAAACCTGGGCTAATTGGCGCAGCCGGGTCACAGTTAACGGGTCGAGGATTGACGCGGGCTCGGATGGCCTCCAGAGACTGCACATCGGAAGGGCCCAGTGCGGTGGCCCCGCCCAGAAGATGGGTCACCAAAGTAATCTTGGCGAAGTGTTCCAGCGTTTCCATCCGCTCCAACGCTTGATCCACCGTGTTACCCATGGTGACCGCACCGTGATTTGCCAAGAGGAACGCGTCGTAGTTTCGAACTGCCGGGAGAATCGCTTCTTCTAAAGCGGGTGTTCCGGGAGTTGCGTAAGGAGTCAGAGGCACCGCCCCCAGATTGACGGCCACTTCGGGCATGAGA
>JABDJR010000643.1 GCA_013003415.1 Candidatus Eiseniibacteriota bacterium
CTTCCCGAGCCCACGCAATCTGATCGTTGTCCTCCAAACCACCCGCTTTCTCGTTGTTCACCACGCGTTTGAAGATGGCGCCGGCCCAGCTTCTATCGTGGGCAATTTTTCCTTGGGAAAAACTCCAAGTGGGATCCTCGAGAAGATCCTGCGGCGACAAGTCATGAACTTGGCGCGCGCTGTAGTGGGTTTCCCATAGCAAGTAATCGCCAACCGGAATTTGCGGGTGCTGCACGAGGCTGGTCTGGTGGCGGAAGGGATTGGTGCCGGTTTCGTAAGCGAAGTAGGGATGGGCATTGGCGATAAACGATTGCGGAGCCTGTTCCGCTAAGTCACGAATGGCAAGATGTTCGGAGGACGCTTTCCAGGGGAGTTTGTTTGGGTGGTAGGCGGCTTGGTGAGCTACAGCCGCAGCCAGAATAACCGCCGCAAACACAAGGCGGCTTCGGAAAAACCAAACTAAGACGAGACCCAAAGCAACCAGGGCGGGAAGCCAAGTTTGTTTCCCAGAGGGGCGGAAGTCATCTCGATAAACTCCGGACCACACAAGAAGGCAAAGTGAGAAGAGCGCAAGGAGCCCCAACAACAGCCCTCGACGGTTGGCGTGGTTCCACAAAGCTCGCGCGCCAAACACGGATAGAACCGCAAGGGCCGGTGCGGCAAAAGCAAGATAACGAAGGTTGCCACCGGAGGTCGGTCTCCAGGTGGCAAAGGCGGTATAGGCAAGAAAAAGTCCCAGAAGCATGAACGCTGCGTTCAGCCATAGTCTTTGTGAGCGTTCGCGTGGGGTAGTGGTTTTGGGGCGAAAGAGGAGTCCAAGAGAAGCCAGCAAAACAACCAAGGGCCCGGAACCCCAACTCCAACCTTGGAAGTAATGAAAGGTGTGGGGAGCTTTGTATTCGGACCATTGCGCTTGGGCGGCAAACCATCCCCAATCCCCGGTGGCTAGAACCCCAAGAAGCATCCACACCACCAGGCCGAGGGGAACCAAGAGCAAACTCCTGCGATGGTTTGGAAGCAGGGCCCACAGCACGATCGGCCAAAGCACCACAAACTCCAAACGGACCAGGGGAAGCAGCATGGCCACCAGAGCGAGTCGCGCATTGGGGGAGGGAACAGAAGTCCACAAGAAAAGGGCAAGTAAGAGAGCGCCCCAGGGTTCGGTCATCGCGGTATAGGAGTACCCCAGGAAGAGGGGCTGGGCGAATAAGAAGACGGGCCCAAGTGCAGCCCACCGACCGAGGCCCCCGCGTCGCAGCGTCTCAAATACAACGAAGCCGCATAGCAGGGAGGCGAGGGCGGACAGTAAACGCACGGGGAGCAAGCCAAACTGAGCCGGCCCCGCGAAGAGCAGCGTCACAAGGGGGCGGCCTCGAAGGCTTAGGAATAGGTCGGGGGTTTCGGGGGCAAAGCGCGCGATCTGGAGGCGACCGACCTCCTCGTCACTCGCGAATCCCTGACTAAGAAACGCCAGCAGAAACGGAATCGAGCCGAGCAGCAGGATAGAGAGCCAGCCCAAGCGATCTCTCGCCCGGATTCCTCTAGGTTCATGTTCCATAGTTCGCATTGTGAAGGAGTCCAGGAATTCTGTCAGGCCTCTCAGAATCGATTGGGGGGCCAACTAACCCCTTTAAAACTCACGACTTATTCGAGGCTCTAAGACGAGGCAGAGGGGGAGTCATGTGCTAAAATACGGTCATACCTTTTGGCTGGAGACTCCTATGAATTTTTCGATAACGCGTCGCGGCGAGTACGGAATTACGGCTGCTCTTTACCTCGCCGGCAAGGATCAGACTCAGCTATCTCAAATCCACGAGATTGCCAAAGACTGTGATCTCCCCGAGCCTTTTCTTGCACAGATCTTGCGGCTACTCGTTCGCGGAAGCTTGGTCGATTCGCGCAAGGGAGTGAACGGGGGTTTTCGCCTCGCTCGTAAGGCCGAAGATATCTCTTTCCTAGAAGTTCTAGAAGCCTTGGAGGGACCGGTCGCCGTCAACCGGTGTCAGAGTCACCTGGGTTGTGAACAGAAGGGCTTCTGCTCCATGGAGGGGGTTTGG
>JABDJR010000647.1 GCA_013003415.1 Candidatus Eiseniibacteriota bacterium
GCTCAACCCCTGCGGCGGGGGATCGGTCCTTAGTCGTCACCGATACGCGAGCGATGGCCTTGCGTACGTCGGGCAACGCGGTGTTTTCCATCTGCGACGTGACGGGCGTAGGCGATGTTTTCGAACCCAGGGCGATTCTCACTCCGATGTTTCCGAATCCCATGAGAACCTCGGGTTCAACCCTTCGCTATCAAGTGGAAAGAACGGGCCCCGTGTCCATTGAGGTATACAACGCAACAGGTAGACTGCAGAGAACCCTGGTCGACCAAGTCATGCCTCAAGGTTCTTTCGAAATCTACTGGGATGGTCGGAATAGAAAAGGGGTGCTGGTTCCAAACGGTGTGTACTACGCGCTCGTGAAACAAACCGGTGTTCGCGAATCGTCGCGAGTGACGGTTCTGCGTTGAATTATCCGGTTGAAATTTGTCAGCATACTTTCGATTAAGTATCCCGCAAAATCGTGTAGATTATGTACGCAAGTACCCGCGGTGAATCTTGTGTTCCCACGGTACCGATCCCGATCCTCATGCGGATTAGGCGGTGCCGCCAACCGCACCGTCTATAGGGGGGAGTCGTACCGGAAGGGCGGCTTCCCTCGACTCTTTTTAGGAGGGGTTGTGGCGGGAACGAATTTGCTGTCGGTCGCTAACAAGCCAACGCTAAAAAAACAATCGAAGGCAGAAAAATAAGCAGGTCCCCTGAGCTTTCACCCAGGAGACCTGTGTAGCTTCCAGCGTTTTCACGCTGTTCCAGGCGGCCTTGATGCTGGGGCCGCGACAGTTCTACTCTTTGCTCGGGTCTCGAACCACCAGAACGGGACATGGAGCTTTGCGCAGAACTTTTTCTGTCACACTCCCTAACATGAGATGATCCCACCCACTACGACCGTGGGTGCCCATGACCACCAAGTCCACCTTCTCCGCTTCAGCCAACTCGACGATGGCTTTGGCAGGAGCTCCGTGGATCACACGATGCTCTACTGGAACTCGGGGACTCTCGTCTTCTAAAGATCTGAGTTCTTTTTCGGCATCTTCAGCGACTTGGCTTCTTACATCTTGTATGGCACCAAGTCCGACATAGCCTAGAGTTAGTGGGGCATCATCGACGACGTGGACGAGGAGGATCCTCGAATCATCGTCAGCTAATTTTTGTGCGTAGCGATAAGCCGCTCTGGAGTAGAGGGAAAAATCGCTAGGTACCATAATGGTTTTGAATTCGATGTGCATGAGAAACCTCCTTTCTGTCCTAAACTCATATCACTCCTATTGAGCTTCCAAATCAAGAGGAATAGCTCATATCTAATTGTTCTAAACGCAACTAAAAAGATCTGGTTTATACGAAATGCTTCGCAACTTAAAGTGGGTCAATGACAAACGCTAAAGTAGAAAAGCCATGGGACGTGGTCGTTGTGGGAGCCGGAGCGGCGGGTTTGATGGCCGCCATCCAAGCCGGTCGCGCAAAAAAGGAAACCTCTCGTGTCCTACTTTTGGACGGCGCAAAGAAGATCGGAGCCAAGATTTTGGTGTCCGGGGGAGGGCGTTGCAACGTAACGCATTACAAGGTTGATGAATCTTCATTCTTTGGTGGGAGCCCCAAGGCTATTCGAAAAGTTCTGCGTCGTTTCGACGTGGCAGACACCTCTTCGTTTTTTAGCGAAGCCGGGGTCGAGCTAAAACAGGAGGAAACGGGAAAGCTCTTCCCGGTTTCCGATTCGGCCCAATCTGTTCTCGGGGCCTTGGTACGAGAGGCAAACGCGGCCGGTGTCAGCCTCAGAAACCCCTGGCGGGTACAGAGGATGAGCAAGTCGGAGCAAGGATTCAAGATCGAGTCTGACACTGGGGAGACGGTTCTGGCTCACCGCGTCATCCTGGCTACCGGGGGAAAGAGCATTCCCAAATCGGGTAGCGACGGTTTTGGCTACTCTCTGGCTCAGAGCTTCGGACATACCATTACCGATCGTGTGTTTCCTGCTCTGGTTCCTCTTCTTCTCAAAAAGAAGAATCCGCTCTTGGACTTGAGCGGAGTTTCGTTTCCGGGGCGCTTGTCCGTTCAGGTGGGGAATCGAAAACCTTTGTTTTCTTGTCGGGGCTCAGTGCTGTGTACTCACTTCGGTCTTTCGGGGCCGGCGGTGTTGGATATCAGCCGACACTATCTTGCCGCGGCGTTCGACGAAGAACCCGACTTGCGTTTGAGTTTTGTTCCCGGCGAAGAGGATACGATCGAATCGGAACTCCTCGGCCTGGGCACGCGATCGGTAGGAAGCTTTCTTCGCATTGTTCTCCCCGAACGCTTAGCGCGGGTTGTTTGTACCCTTGCCGATGTCGACCCTGACACTCGCGGCTCCGAGCTAAAGCGGGATCAACGGAAAGCGCTTCTTCAAACGCTAACAAACTATGCGATCCCGGTTGCCGGAGATCGGGGTTTTCGATTTGCTGAAGTGACCGCGGGAGGCGTTCCCCTTGGTGAGGTCCGCCTGAATACCATGGAATCAAGAGCGTGCCCGGGACTCTATCTTTGCGGCGAGATCTGCGATGTTGACGGAAGGATTGGTGGGTTCAACTTTCAGTGGGCCTGGGCGAGTGGTTTTGTCGCGGGAAGAGCTTCCGTTTCAGACTAGTTTTTCTTCCTCTTGGCCCAGCGTCGGCTTAAGCTTGGAATAATGGCCCCACCAAGATTGGCTGGTGTTAGATCGGGCCAGGGAAACGGTCCGCCGGTCTTAACGGCTTGCAAGATGCCGCCTGCCAATCGTCCCCCCGCACGCAAGCGTTCGCCAAAACTGGAGTCAGGTTCTCCACCGTCGGCGACCAGGATCATAATCGTTTCGTCGTCGTCCGAGGGAGCGCCGCGCCAAGCCTCCAGTTTCTTTAGCAGCTCGGGGAGGATCTGGCTGGGCTTGCTGGAAGTGATTCGAGCAAGGAGTTGCAGAAGTCCCTCTTCATCCAGCATGTCTCCGCTTGGGTTTTGCGCTTCGGTAACCGCATCGCTATAAAGCATCAGCATGTCACCGGGATCCAGGTGGATCTGGCTCGAGACGTACTTCGACTCCTTGATAATGCCTAGAGGAAGATTGGCCACGACTTTTGGAGGGGTTGGGGTTCCTTCGATGTAGCGCCAGATCCCTTCGGAAGCTCTCCGGACAAGCGGCCGTGGGTGTCCTGCGTTTGTGAGTTCGATGTCGGCGGTGGGAGCGAAGAAGGTTGCGGCTATTGCGGTGGCGAACTGACCACGATCCACAAGTTTTCGAAACTCTTTGTTGAGGCTGCGAACGAAACGGTTTTGTTCTAGTGTATTTACATGTCTGCGCATTAGATTTCTGAGCGCGGCCGATGTTTCGGATACCTCTTCGCCGTGACCACTCACATCGGCCACGAGAATGCGCACGATGCGGCCCGTGCCGCAGCTAGACACGTAGTGAACATCTCCGCCTGCGCTTCCGCCGTAGGGCCTCGCCCAAACCCAGGCTTCCAATCCCGAAAGACGCACTTGCCGGCTCGCGGTTTGGTTCCCGCCCCACACCTCCATGCACTGGAGGGTCTCCGATTCCATTGGGTTTTGGAGGGGTGGTGAATCAGCCGTCATGAGACTTCCTCGACCGTAGTGCTGGGAGGATGGGACACTAGTTTTCCGTTCCCAGTTGTTTCTTAATCCCGGACCAACTGGTTGGTTTGGTCGAAACTGCACTCACGTCAATGATCCAGATGTCCTGGGTTCCGGCTCGGTCCGAAGAAAACGCGATTTTGCCATCCGGCGACCAAGTGGGGTACAGATCGTTTCCTGGGTCGTCGGTTACCTGCATCGTTGTGGTGCCGTCGGTGATGAAGATGTCAAAGTTGCCGTTGATGTCGGAGGCGTAGGCCAACCACTTCCCGTCGATAAACCACTCCGGTTGTGTTTCGTTCGCGGGGCCAGCAACCAAAGGTGTTCCGGATCCCCCTTCCTTGGGAACCGTGTAAATGTCCCCACCCCCGTTTCCTTCCTGCCGGTAGGCAATCGTGTTTCCGTCGGGAGACCAATCGGGCCAGGTTTGGGATCCTGCATCGGTTGTAATGCGAACGGTTACACCGCCTGAATTTGTCACCGTTCCAATCGAAAAGTCGGTTTCGTCCCCAAACTTCGTGTGGATGGCAATCAAACTCTCCGTGGGATGCCAGCTTGGTGCCTCGTCCGGGTCGGCCCCGTCGAGGGGGGAGGAGATCTGGTTGATCATGTTGCTAGCCAGGACCCAGATAACATTGAGGCGAGACCAGCCGAAGTCGCCCGATGGCAGCCAGTTTGGGTGGAGCACATTGTTAGGGCTGAGACCTAGGGGTGCTCCCCCCGGGTAATCTTGTCGAAAGAGTTTGTTCGAGAACACGGTGCCACGCACGTAGAGAATCTGTGTTCCGTCGGGCGACCAGGCCGGGTAGCTTTCATCGAAGTCCGCATTGTCTGTGAACTGGACGGCGTCATCGGCTGCGACGAGGGAGGTCATCGACAGCGCAAGGATGGTGGCGACAAAAAGAAGACGTTTGAAGGTTTGCACGGCGAGCCCCTTAGTAGCGTGGATTCAGCTAGTCAGAGCCTAGTTTAGGCCAAAGCGGGCTACCTGAACATCTCACGCTGCTATCCTAGGGGAGGTCCTCAATAATGATTGCTTTCGTAGTCACTATACCTTTAATTGTCCTATAATGACTGCGATCACAGTTATTAGAATTCGCGCCTATAGGTCTGTTTTTAATGATGTCTAAATCAGACATTAAGCTTGAATATTACTCTAATGTCGTCGATAATAGTCATTATGAAAAGTACGATGAGCGACGAAGCCATTCTTGAAGAAATCGGGGCCCGCCTCCGCCGGGAGCGTCTCAACCGAGACCTGACCCAAGGGGAATTGGCCGAGCGCGCGGGTCTTGCTCGAAGCACGGTCGCCAAAGCGGAGAGCGGGGGAGTGACCACCGTCGCTACCTTGGTTGCCATGTTGCGGGCCATGCAATTACTCTCACGACTCGATCAGTTCCTCCCCGAACCACCTTTGAGTCCAGTCCAACTGGCCAAGCTCATGGGCCGCCGCCGACAAAGAGCCTCTGGAGATCGCAAAAAGAAGCAGCCCAGCGACTCTTGGGAATGGGGTGAATAATGCCCGCAGTAGATGTGGCCGAGGTCAATCTTTGGGGTCGAACGATAGGCGCTGTCTCGTGGAACAATGAAAAAGAGCGCGGCGCCTTCGAATATTCTAGTGCTTTCCAAAAGAGCGCCATTGAACTGGCGCCCCTGCACATGCCCCTAGGCTCGCGGATCTACACCTTCCCCGAGCTACGCCGCGAAACGTTTCTTGGGCTCCCGGGAATGTTGGCCGACTCGCTTCCGGATCGTTTCGGAAACCTGCTTATCAATCAGTGGCTGGTGCGCGAAGGGCGAGATGTGTCGAGCTTCTCTCCTGTGGAACGCCTTTGCTACATCGGAGCGCGGGGAATGGGAGCGCTTGAATTTGAACCGGCTCTCCGTTCCGACATGGACAAGTCGCAACAGGTCGATGTAACGAAGCTCGTGGGCCTGGCGAATCAAGTGCTCGCCGAGAAGCAAAGTTTTGCCACGCGCTTGTCGGGAGAAGATGACGTGGATGAAGAGGCCATGCGGGACATGCTTCGGGTGGGAACTTCAGCCGGTGGCGCAAGAGCTAAAGCCATTGTTGCCATTGATGCTGCCACCGGAGATGTACGCTCCGGACAGATTCAAGCCCCGAAAGGATACGACTACTGGATTCTTAAGTTCGATGGTGTCGAGGGCAACCGTGACAAAGAGCTCAACGATCCCATGGGGTTCGGGAAAGTTGAGTACGCCTACTACCTCATGGCCGTCGATGCGGGCATCGACATGATGCCAAGCCGGTTGTACCACGAAAACGGCCGCAGCCATTTTCTGACCCAACGGTTTGATCGCTTTGAAGGGGGAGAGAAGAAGTTCATGCAAACTCTCTGTGCGATCAATCACATGGACTATAACCAAGCTGGAGCCTACGGTTACGAGCAGGCTCTCCAGGTCATGCAGCAGCTAGGCTTGCCTCGCCACTCCCTTGAGCAACTCTATCGAAGAATGGTTTTCAACATCCTGGCGCGAAACCAAGATGATCACACCAAGAACATTGCGTTTCTGATGGACAAGGCCGGGGAGTGGTCCCTCGCGCCGGCTTACGACATGACCTATAGCTACAACCCCGAAGGAGCCTGGAC